>DASYJZ010000240.1:0-14215 GCA_035995965.1 Longimicrobium sp.
CGAGGGTGGAGTTCGCCGGAATCGGGCCGACCGGGCGCGAACCGTAGCCCAGCGCGGGCGGGATCACCAGCGTGCGCCGGCCGCCGACCTTCATCCCCGCCACGCCCTCGTCCCACCCGCGGATCACCTGTCCCGCGCCGAGCCCGAACTGGAACGGCTGACCGCGGTCGCGGCTGCTGTCGAACTTCTTGCCGTCCGTGAGCGTCCCCGTGTAGTGCACTGCCACGTGGTCGCCGGACTTCGCCTCCTGCCCGCTGCCCACGGTGTCGTCGCGGTACTGCAGCCCCGACGAGGTCGTCGTCATCCCCTCTTCTGCCACGTTCCCTCTCCGCCTGCTGGTTGAGTGCCGAAAGTGTCGCGTTCATCTGCCCGGACCGGCTCCGCGCGAGATTCGCGCCCGCGCTGTCGCATCGGTCCAGGCCTCGTCGACGATGAGCCTGAGCCCGGAGGCGGCCCGCTTCATCTTCGCCCGCCCCTCCTTGGTGAACGGGCGCTCCGCGTCGGGCCGCCCGGCGAGGTCGGCCTCAATCGAGAAATCGCTTGGTCTTGAACTCCTTCTTTCAGATACCTGAGGCTTCGTACCTTCACGGATGAGCTATGCGGCGGATTTGTCCTCTTTGCTGTCGGGAGCCCGGATAAGCCGTTCCGGGTGGGACTTCTGGCGCTCCATGTAGTGCGCGACCAGCTTGTAGGGGTCGTGGCCGAAGCGCTCTGAGATCCGGTGGCGAGCCGCGCGTACATCGGCGATCACCTTTTCGCCGTCATCACGATCTTCAGGTTGCGCCTTCATCGTCATCGTCTTCCCCCAGCAGTTCAAGAGGGGTGATGAGCACGGGTACGAAGAGCCCGAGCAGTGTGTTTATCCGTCTGATGTGCCCAAACTTCTTCGCATTTGCAAGATGCCTGCAGTTCCACGTGAGAAGGAAATCGCATTTGTGAAAGGAAGCGAGCGCAAGGTGGAGTGCGTCGCCGGTGGGATCCTTCGGCATGAGCCGGTGTCGGAAGTACGCGTCGACGATCTCGGCTACCGCCGGGGTGATCTCCAGCAGGGGGAGGTGTTGAATGAGCGCGAGAGCGGCCGCGCGGGTGGGATACTGCCCATCCCGCAACTCG
Source organism: Longimicrobium sp. (assembly GCA_035995965.1). Lineage (GTDB taxonomy): Bacteria > Gemmatimonadota > Gemmatimonadetes > Longimicrobiales > Longimicrobiaceae > Longimicrobium. The sequence goes on from DASYJZ010000240.1 coordinate 1,114, forward strand.
TCCAGAACCGCATCGCTGGTCACCAGTTCGTAATGATCTTCCGCCGTTTCCCACCAGTCTTGCGTCCACTCGCGCCGGGCTAACGCAGCCGTCCCGGTGCGGTTCGTGTGGTAGAAACTGGGAATCGTAGTCTCTATATAGACGCGTGGTCTCTGCATGTTCCGAAGCTACACACCTGCCAGAGAGCACGCCAGAAAAATCGCTGTCCACCATCCACGTAGCCCGGTTGCCCGCCGCATCGAGCGCCCGTAGTCTGTCCCTCCCGGCTGTAAACCCGCACTTCGACAGACGGACCCTTCCATGAGACGCATCGCCCTGACCGTCGCGGCGCTGGTGCTCGCCGCGGTTCCCCTGCGGGCGCAGCCCGGCGCCTACACCGCGGCCCGGCGCGCGGCGGACTCGACGCAGGCGCTGGCGTTCTTCCGCGGCAACATCGCGGCAATCCACCACCGCGACCGGGCGGCGTACCTGCGGCACTACCTGCAGAGCCCGCGGCTGGCGCGCGTGGGGCCGGGCGGGGTGCAGTACGGCTACCAGCCGCTGGCCGCGCAGCGCGACACCACCTGGCCCGACACGCTCGTCGCCACGCACTTCGAGGTGGTGCCGCTCTCCCCCGGCGTGGTCTACGGCGTCTACCGCTACCGCGTGACGCAGGGCGGGAGCAGCCGCGGCGTCTCGGAGCGGGTGATGGTGCGCCAGCCGGACGGGAGCTGGAAGGTGTCCGTCAGCACCGCCTTCGGGTCCCCGGGCAACGCGCCGGTGCCCGCCTTCGCGCTGACCCACGCCACGGTGATCGACGGCACCGGCGCCCCGCCGCGGCGCGACGCCACGGTGGTGATGCGCGGCGGCAAGGTCGAGTGCGTCGGCGCCTGCCCGCTGGCGCCCGACGTGGAGGTGATCGACGCGCGCGGGCGGTGGATCGTCCCCGGGCTGGTGGACGCGCACGTGCACTACTCGCAGACGGGCTGGGCCGACGGGCGCCCCGACGCGCTCGACGTCCGCGCGCGCTTTCCGTACGACAGCATCGTGGCGGTGCTGGAGGCGCACCCGGAGCGCTTCTTCCGCAGCTACCTCTGCTCGGGGGTCACGGCGACCTTCGACGTGGGCGGCTACCCCTGGACCTGGGCGTTGCGCTCGCGCGCCGAGGTGAGCAACGCCGCGCCGCACGTGGCCGCCGCGGGGCCGCTGCTGAGCACCGTCGATCACTGGGTGAACGTCCCCGCCGCGCGCCAGTTCGTGTTCATCGGCAGCGACTCGGCCGCGCTGGCGGGCGCGCGGATGATGGTGCACAACCACAGCGACGCCATCAAGGTATGGTACCTGGCGCAGGAGACGTCACCCGACACGGCGGCGTTCCAGGCTCGCCTGCGCATCGCCGCCGCCGAGGCCCGGCGCGGTGGGATCCCGCTGATCGTACACGCCACCGATCTCTGGCAGGCCAAGGACGCGCTCCGCGCCGCCGCCCGCCTGCTGGTGCACTCGGTGGACGACAGGCCGGTGGACGACGAGTTCATCGCGCTGGCGAAGCAGGCGGGCGCCACCTACACACCCACGCTCACGGTGACCGACGGCTACGTGATGCTGTACGCGCGCCACTTCGATTCCACCGGCGTGCCGATGGCGTGCGTGGACCCCGATACGCGGCGGAAGGTGGCGATCACCGACTCGCTCCCCGCCGCCATCCCCGAGGCGCGGCTGGCCGCGTTCCGCCAGCGCGTGGCCGCGCAGCGCCAGACGATGTACGCCAACCTGCGCCGCGTGCGCGACGCCGGCATCCCCATCGCGATGGGCACGGACGCAGGCAACCCGCTCACGCTGCACGGCGCGTCGGTGTTCCGGGAGATGGAGGCCATGGGCGAGGCGGGGATGACGCCGATGGAGGTGCTGGTCGCCTCCACCCGCAACGCCGCGCGCGCGATGGGCCGCGCGGACATCGGCACGCTGGAGCCCGGCAAGCTCGCCGACCTGGTGGTGCTCGACGCCGACCCGCTCGCCGCCGTCGCCAACCTGCGCCGCATCCGCCTCGTCGCCCGCGGCGGGGAGATTTGGACGCGCGAGGAGTTGGAATACAGATAACCAAATGGTCTCACGCAGAGCCGCGGAGCCGCGGAGAACCACCAGGGTCCCGCATCGACTCCGCCTACACGATGAAGATCCCCGTGCCGATCATCGACCCGATCACCAGCATCGCTACCGGGGTGGATGTGCTCAACGGAGGAGCCGGCTTGGGGTTCGGAGGATGGGAGGAAGGAAGCGCAACAGCGTCGCCCTGAGACGCAGTCTCGCCTCGTCTGCTTTACCTGAATGACGGCAGCGTCACAAGTGAGAGCAGCGTCGACGATGTCATCCTGAGACTGAGGCGCAGTCCGGCTTGGTTCTGCCTTTCGCGCGAGTGACGGCAGCGCCGTGAGGATCTAATCGAGGCGACCACGTGCGATGGGCGGCAGCGTCACGACAGCCGTGGCTGCAGGCGCGTGAGGCGAACAACGACCCGTGCAGCCGCGATGGCGGAGCGGCTTCCGCGGCGGCCCTCGTGGCGACCGCGGTTAGATCCTCACGGCCCTGCGTGTACTTGCGCGGATCGTAACAACGGTGCGGCCGGGCCTCAGGATGACACCCGCGTGGTCGACGTCTGCAGAGCATGCCAAGCTCAACCCGCGCTACCAGCGGCTGGACGGGGCAAAGTCGTCGTCCTCGCCGGTCATCATGCGGCGGTAGCTCTCGTAACGGCCGGGGTCCACCTGGCCGGCGTCGACGGCGGCGCGGATGGCGCAGCCGGGCTCGTGCATGTGGCTGCAGGTGGGGTAGCGGCACCCGCCCTGGAAGGGCTCGAACTCGGGGAAGTAGAACTGCAGGTTGTCGCGGTCCACCTCCCACAGCCCCAGCTCGCGCAGACCCGGCGTGTCCGCCACGTAGCCACCGCACTCCAGCGGGATGAGCTGCGCGGTGACGGTGGTGTGCCGCCCCTTGTTCAGTGCCTGGGAGATCTCGGCCACGCGCAGCCCCAGCCCCGGCTGGATCGCGTTCAGCAGGCTCGACTTCCCCACTCCCGACGGCCCCGCCAGCGCCGAGGTGCACCCGCACAGGCGGTCGCGCACCTCCTCCACCCCGACGCCCTTCTTCGCGGCGGAGAAGATCACCGTGTAGCCGGCTGCCACGTACGGCGCGAAGGTCCGCCGCGCCTCTGGCTCGCCCGAGACGTCGGTCTTGTTGACGACGATCACGGGGCGGATCTCCGCGTCCTCGGCGATCACCAGGAAGCGGTCGAGCATCCGCAGGTGCGGCGTGGGGTTGGCCGCCGCGAAGACGATCAGCACCTGGTCCAGGTTGGCGGCGATCACCTTGGGGCGCGGCGCCTTTCCCGGCGCGCGGCGGGCGAGCACCGAGGTGCGGTCGTGCACCTTCTGGATCGCCCAGACGGTGCTCTCGCCGCTCGCCTCGGGCGCCAGGTCCACGCGGTCGCCCACCACCACCTTGTCGCCGGAGCGCTCGTCGCGCTTCAGCTTGCCGCGCAGCACCGCCTCGGTGACGCCGTCCGCCGTCTCCACCTCGTAGACGCCGCCCTGGGCGCGGAGCACCGTGCCGGTCAGCATGATGGGAGTGCGAAAGTGCGAAGGTGCGAGAGTGCGAGGGTGAGGCACGGCGGTTCGAGGGAAAGCAAAGGGCACCCTCCCGCATGGAAGGGTGCCCCCGGCCGGACCACCGTCGGCAGGCTCACGCGGCGGCGAACGAGGCCAGCGCCTCGCCCATCTCGCCCTCGCGCAGGCGCTTGAGCGCGCGGTCGCGGAGCTGCCGGATGCGCTCGCGCGTCACCCCCAGGATGTCGCCGATCTCCTCCAGGGTGTGCTCGCGCCCGCCCTCCAGGCCGAAGTAGAGCTTCAGCACCTTGGCGTCGCGGGGCTGCAGCGTGCCCAGCGCGCGCTCCACCCGCTCGCTCAGCAGCCGCTCCTCCACCTCGTCCTCGGTGACGATCGCCTCGTCGGCGATGAAGCGGTCCATCAGCTGGCTGTCGTCGCTGTCGCCGATCGGCGCGTCCAGGCGGATCTCGGCGGCGTTCAGCGTCTGCAGGCTCTCCACGATCTCCGGCGAGAGCCCGGTGGCCTCGCTCAGCTCCACCGGCGACGGGTCGCGCCGCAACTCCTGCTTCAGCCGCTCGCGCTCGCGGAAGATCTTGGCCAGGTCGCTGGCGCGGTTCAGCGGCACGCGCACGCTGCGCCCCTGGTTGGCCAGCGCCGAGAGGATCGCCTGCCGGATCCACCACACGGCGTAGGAGATGAACTTCACCCCCTGGTCCGGGTCGAACTTCCGCGCGGCCGTGACCAGCCCCACGTTCCCCTCCTGGATCAGGTCCGAGAGGGAGACGCCGCGGTTCTGGTACTTCTTGGCCACGCTGATCACGAACCGCAGGTTGGCGCGCACCAGCTCGCTCACCGCGTCTTCGTCGCCCGCGCGGGCGCGCCGCCCCAGCTCGATCTCCTGCGGGCCGGTGAGCAGCTTGTGGGTGCTCACCTCCTTCAGGTACTGGTCGAGGCTGGACTGGTCCTCGTTGGGCGCGCCGAACTCGGCGTCTCCCCGGGGAGACGTCCGCTTCCGCTTGCGTGGGGTGGTGCCGCTGGTCTTGCGCGTTGCCGTAGCCATGTTGGTCTATCGCCGAATCCGCCTTCCACGGAATCCCCTGCGCCAATCAGGCGGCCGCTGGGGCCGAAAGGGCGAAGGTCTGCAAAAGCTCTGCCCGCTCTGGAAACAAAACGCCCGGCGCTGCTGGAGCGGCCGGGCGGGCACAGGAGGTGGGCGCCGCGTGGGCGCCTTCGCCTATTCCCGCCCCGGTGTCGCCGGCACTCCCGCGAGCGCCCGCATCGGCGCGCGGAACCACTCCCGGTCATTGCCGGGACCTGCCAGCTCGGTGCCTGCCACGGTGAAGCTCATCTGCCGCAAGGGGTGGGAAAGGTGTGCCGCCGGTCCGCTCCAGGAGCGGGGGGCGCACAAGATAGTGCCGCCCATCCACGTCGTCAACGGAATAACGTGCGCTGCGCCGCGCATCGCACAGCGTGGAGTACCATCCGGCCCCGCACAGGTTCCGCCGTCTTCGGGTGAATGCCGAAAGCGGCACTCACCCTGGCTCGGGCTGTATCGGTGTGCTACAGGCCGGGGTGAGTCGCCACGGAACCGATACAACCCCCGACGAGATCTCGGGTGCACCGCGGCCGGCAGTCCGCGAAGGTGCGGCCGGCGCGGCACGGTCCACGCCCGATCACGCGCGCGAGGTGCGGCGCGTTCCCAGCGGCGGGGCGCGTCCGTATCTTGGTCGGGCGGGGGAGTGGGGGCAAGGCGACCTGCGGACGGGAGACGGCGGCGTGGCGACGCGTGTGCTGGCGGTACCCAACGTGGTGGTGGTGGGCGGCGGCTTCGGCGGGCTGTGGGCGGCGCGCGCGCTGCGGCGGGCGCCGGTGACGGTCACGCTGGTGGACCGGCGCAACCACCACCTCTTCCAGCCGCTGCTCTACCAGGTCGCCACCGCGGCGCTCTCGCCCGCCGACATCGCCGCGCCGATCCGCAGCGTGCTGCGCCGCCAGCGCAACGCGGAGGTGCTGATGGGCGAGGTGGTGGACGTGGACCGCGCCGCGCGCCAGCTCCTGCTCGCCGACGGGCACATCATCCCCTACGACTACCTGATCGTCGCCAGCGGCGCCACGCACGCCTACTTCGGCCACCCGGAGTGGGAGCCGATCGCCCCGGGGCTGAAGACGGTGGACGACGCCACCGAGATCCGCCGCCGCCTGCTGCTGGCCTTCGAGGCGGCGGAGCAGGAGGACGACGAGACCGAGCGCCGCGCCCTGCTCACCTTCGTGATCGTGGGCGCGGGGCCCACGGGGGTGGAGACCGCCGGGGCGATGACGGAGGTCGCGCGCAAGGCGCTGGTGCGCGACTTCCGCCACATCGACCCGCGCAGCGCGCGCATCATCCTGCTGGAGGGCGGCCCGCGCGTGCTGGCCGCCTACGACCCCGCGCTCTCGGCGTACGCCCAGCGGACGCTCGAGCGGATGGGGGTGGAGGTGCGCACCGGCTCGGTGGTCACGAAGATCGAGGAAGGGGGCGTCTGGGTGGGCGACGAGCTGATCCGCGCGCGCAACGTGGTCTGGGCCGCCGGCGTCACCGCCAGCCCGCTGGGGAAGAAGCTCGACACGCCCACGGACCGCGTCGGCCGGGTGGAGGTGCAGCCGGACCTCTCCATCCCCGGCGACCCGCGCGTGTTCGTGGTCGGCGACCTGGCGGCGCTGGCGGGGGCGGACGGGAAGCCGCTTCCCGGTGTGGCCCAGGTGGCGATGCAGCAGGGGCGCCACGCCGTGCGCAACCTGCGGGCCGACCTGCGCGCCGCGCCGCGGACGGCGTTCCGCTACCGGGACAAGGGGAGCATGGCCACCATCGGCCGGCGCGCGGCGCTGCTCGAATCGGGGCGCCTGAAGCTCACCGGGTGGCTCGCGTGGGCCGCGTGGCTCTTCATCCACATCCTCTTCCTGATCGGCTTCCGCAACCGCGTGATGGTGTTCATGCAGTGGGCGTGGAGCTACGCGACCTGGCAGCGTGGCGCGCGACTGATCACCGGCGACGTGACGCCCGACCTGCGCCCGGGCGGCTGCGGCCCGCCCGGCGCGGCGCACAGCGAGGCGCGCACCGCCGAGGCCGCGGGGAACCAGCCGGCCGGGGACGAGCGCGGGTGGATGGGGGGCGACTCGCACCAGGGCTCCTCCGCGCCGGGCACCTGATGCCGCCCGTGTGGACTCGGCGCCTGGAGCGGTGGATGGACGCCGCCGGCGCGCGCCTGGAGCGTGTCCGCTACCCCCGCCCCGAGGCGCGCGGCGAGGTGGAGGCGTGGCGCCTCTCCCCGCGCGAGCCGCGGGCGCGCGTGATCGCCGCCCACGGCGCGGGGAACGACGCGCTCTACCCACAGCTCGCGCTGTTCGAGGCGCTGGTCCGCGGCGGCGTGGAGGTGTTCGCGTTCGACCTCGACGGGCACGGCGCCGGGAGCAGTACGCTTTTCTCGGCCGAGACCGTCCCCTCCGCCCTGGCCGCCGCCGTCGCGCAGGCGGAGCGCGGCCGGCCGGCGCTCCCGCTCCACCTCGTCGGCCACAGCATCGGCGGGTCGCTGGTGCTGCACGCGCTGGCCGAGGGCGCTGTCGAGCACGCCGCGAGCGCGGTGGTGATCTCGGCGCCGGTCTCCATCTCCCTCGCCGCCGGGGCCGCGCTCGGCGAGCTGTTTGGCTTCCTGCGGCTGGGGACGCTCAGCCAGCGACGGCACTACGGGCTCTGGGGGATGGTCCCCGCCGTCGGTCCGCTGAAGCGGCGCGCCTACCCGATCCGCGGCGCCGCGCAGCCGGGCGCGCCGTTCGCCTACGTCGCCGCGATCCAGCGCCTGCTCGTCCGCCTGGACCTGGAGCGCGCCGCCGCGAAGGTGCGCGTCCCGGTCCTGCTGGTCTACGGCGCCGGCGACCGCCTCGTCCCCGCCGCGCAGGGCCGCCGGCTCGCGGAGCTGATCCCATCATCCGAGCTGCTGGAGATCCCCGGCGCCACGCACTGGAGCACCCCGTTCGCGGACCCGGCCGTCGCCCGAGCCGCCGCGTGGGTCGAGGAGCACGGGAGCGATGTCATGCGTCCGACACGGACCGACGCTGTCGTGGACGTCCCCGGGACCCTCACGTTCTCGCAATCGACCGCGCGATGATCCGTTGCCGCCTTTGGTGTCCGCGCAGGCGGACTGCGTGCCGTCGCAGCCGCGAGCTCACTCGCAGCGTGATCATCGGAATCATCGCCGTCGCTCGCCCGCGATGACCGTCCATCCCCCGCTGAAGATCGACGTCCACACGCACCTGGCGGGCGTGGGGACGCAGGAGTCCGGCTGCTGGACCTCGCCCGCGCTCGCGAAGCGCCTGGCGTTCCGCCTGCTCCGCCGCCTTCAGCGCGTGACCGAGGAGCAGCTCGCCACCTCGTTCGACCAGGACTGGGCCGCGCGCCTCGCCGACCGCGTGCGTGCCAGCGAGCTGGACCACTCCGTCGCGCTCGGCTTCGATGGCGTCTACGACGCGCGCGGGCGGCTGGACGAGGCGCTCTCGCAGTCCATCGTCCCCCCCGCGTGGGTGTTCGAGGCGTGCCGGCGCCACCCTGAGCTGCTGCCGGGCCCGTCGGTGAACCCGCACCGGGCGGACGCGCTGGAGCGGCTGGAGGAGTGCATCGAAGGCGGCGCGGTGCTGATCAAGTGGCTCCCCGCGACGCAGCGCATCGACGCGTCGGACCCCGCGCTCGATCCGTTCTACGCGCGGCTGGCGGAAGCGGGGATCCCGATTCTCTCGCACAGCGGGGGGAGCGAGAACACCTTCGCGCAGGTCGACGCGAGGCTGAAGGACCTGCGCCTGCTGGAGCGCCCGCTGCGCGCCGGGGTGCCGATCATCGTCGCGCACAGCGCCGCGCCGGTGACCTACGCGCGGGACGAGGACCAAGTGCCGCTGCTCAAGCAGTGGATGGCCGAGTTCCCGCATCTCTGGGCCGACAACTCCGGGATCAGCAACCTCTCCCGCTTCCCGCACCTCCCGCGCTTCGCGAAGGACGCCGAGCTGACCGCGCGGACGCTGCATGGCAGCGACTGGCCGGTCCCTACGAACGCCATCTACTACGTCCGCGAGCTCGGCCGCCGGCGCGTGCTCTCGCTTGAGCGCGAGAAGAACCCGCTCCAGCGCGACATCTCCATCAAGCGCGCCCTCGGCTACCCCGACGAAGTGCTCACCCGCGCCTCGTCCGTGCTCCCGAACCTGCAGCGATGGACCGGACGCGGAAGCGTTCGGCCCGACGAACCTGTCCTCCACCCCGAAATTCTTCCGGAGGGCCAATCATAGGCATCATAGGTCAACTGCCTATGATAGGCTCTCTACCCCGGATCTGCGTGGCGTCGGCATGGGAAACTGATGGGTTCGACCCGGGGCTTCCGTGGCTCAGGAACGGGTGCACGTATGATCATCGGAATGATCAGAAGCTTGCCTATGATAGGAACCTTTCCTATCATAGGCCCCTTGCCTTCATCGCCTATGATCCAATCCGAGCGAGGCGCCGTGGAAGTGTCCCGCCTGTGGGAGCCCTATGGACTGCGCAGCAGCCCCTTCTTTCAAGACGAGCTCAGACCCGCGGACAGTGAGCACCCCACGACGCTGTTCATCGGCCGGGAAGAAGAGCTGCGGCGCATTGAAACGCGGGTGGTGAGCGATCCGCACACCCGGACGATCGTGGAAGGCGATCCCGGGGTTGGGAAGACCAGCTTCGTGAACCGGGTGAAGGCGGATGCGAAGGATATGGAGATCGCCACCTACGAGCACCCCATCCGCATCACGCAGGAGACCACGCTCACCACGTTCGTGGCCGACGTGCTGCGGACGGTGGTACGGATCCGCTCCGCGGCAGGCATGGGGAACGACCAGGCGTTCTGGAAGCGGACGGTGCGCTGGCTGGAAGGTGGTGAGGTGCGGGGCGGCTCGCTCTCCGCGTTCGGCGTCGGTGGTGGCGTGACGCGCACGTTCATTCCCCCGCAGGTGCCGGGCGACGCGCTCTACGAGATGCTAGGCGAGGCGCTGCAGCAGGTGAATAAGGATCTCGGCGGTCCGGTGCTGCTGCACGTCAACAATCTCGAGAACCTCACGGGCGAGCGCGTTCGCCAGACGGCGCTCCTCCTCCGCGACCTCCGCGACTACCTCCTGCTCGCCGGCGCGCACTGGGTGTTCGTGGGCGCGACCGGGATCGACGACGAGATCTTCCGCGTCTACGACCAGGTGGGCGGGATCTTCCCCGCCGCGGATACGCTGCGGCCGCTGACGCCGCCACAGGTCGAGCTGCTGCTGGCACGGCGTTATCTGCACCTTTGCATCAAGGGCCGTACGACGCCGGTGGAACCGATCGTCCCCCGCGACGCGGCCGATCTCTACGCGCTGTACCAGGGCGACCTGCGCAACTTCCTGCGGCTCCTGAGCGATGCCTCCGAACGCATCCTGGGCCTGCGCTCGGTGGCGCCGATGACCCAGGCGGAGGTGCTGCTGCACGCTTCGGGAGAGTACCAGCGCCACTTCCGCGCGCGCCTGAGCCAGAACGACTTCGACCACGTGGCGCGGCTCGTGGCGGGTTACGGCGGCGGCGATCCGGAGTTCCGCGTGACCGACGCGGCGCGGCTGCTGAAGATGGCGCAGCCGTCCGCGAGCGAGTTGGTTCAGCGGCTGGTGGATCGACGGATCATCCGGCAGACGCGCACGTCGGGGCGAAGCGTCTACTACCGGCCCACGGGCGCGGTGCTGGTGGGGATGGGCGTGTCGCCCGCGGCGCTCTCCGCCGGAAACGAATCATAGGTATCATCGGCAAATTGCCTATGATAGGTACTGCCCCGATGATCCCGATGTTCCCAGTGCCCCCTCAAATGCGGCCCACAAGGTTAACTTTACATCACAAAGCACTTGACAGGCGATCCTCTACCGCGCATTGTATGCACCATGGCGAACATCATCCCGTTCCGCAGACCGCCGGAGGAGCCGCCGCTCGAGCTGCACGAGCGTGCGATGGACAACCTGGCCTTCATCCGGCAGACGATGGAGCGGGCGGGGAGCTTCACCGCCGTGTCGGGGTGGGGACAGGTGGTGATCGGCGTCACCGGCCTGCTGGCCGCGTGGCTCGCCTCGCGGCAGGGGAGCCCCGACAACTGGCTGGCGACCTGGTCGGTGGCCGCCGTCGTGGCGATGGGGATCGGCGTGGTGACCACGGGGATGAAGGCGCGCGCCATCAGCGAGCCGATCCGCTCCGGACCCGGGCGCAAGTTCGTGCTCTCGCTGGCGCCGCCGCTGGTGGCGGGCGCGGTGCTCACGCTGGTGCTCTTCCGCGCCGGGATGACCGGGGTGCTCCCCGGGCTCTGGCTGCTGCTGTACGGCGCCGGGATCGTGGGCGCCGGGACCAACTCGGTGCGGGTGGTGCCGGTGATGGGGTTCAGCTCGATGCTCCTCGGCGTCGCGGCGCTGCTCGCTCCCCCGGGGTGGGGCGACGCCTTCATGGCCGTGGGCTTCGGTGCGCTGCACGTGGTGTTCGGAACCGTGATCGCGAGGAGGTACGGTGGCTGAGGCGAGGCGCATGGCGCGCGGGAGCGCGGCGGAGCGGCTCAGGAGCGTGGCCGGCGGGGCGGAGACGGCCGCGCCCGCGCTGGACCGGCTGATCCACGAGCGGGTGCGGCTGGCGATCGTGAGCGCGCTGGCGGTGAACGAGTCGCTCGCCTTCAACGAGCTGAAGGACATGCTGGGGCTCACCGACGGCAACCTGAGCGTGCACGCCCGCAAGCTCGAGGAAGCGGGCTACGTGCAGTGCACCAAGAAGTTCGAGGGCCGCGTCCCCCGCACCGAGTTCCGCCTGACGGACGACGGGCGCGGCGCGCTGGGGCGCTACCTGGACCACATGGAGGCCATCATCCAGGCCGTCCGCGACCGCTGACGGCCGAGGCCTTTTTTTTCACCGGCGGACTTTGTGATGCAGAGGACTTTGGGTGTCCTGGCGCCTGTGGGGTTGCACCTCGCCCTGATCATGGACGGCAACGGGCGCTGGGCGAACGCGCGCGGGCTGCCCCGCGTGGCCGGCCACCGGGCGGGGGCGAAGGCGGTGCGGCGGGTGGTGGAGGCGGCGCCGGGGCTCGGCGTCGGCACGCTCACGCTCTACGCCTTCAGCTCCGACAACTGGCAGCGGCCGCCCCGCGAGGTGGGCGCGCTGATGCGCCTGTTCCGCAGCTACCTGGCGAGCGAGACGCAGCGGCTGCTGGAGAACGGCGTGCGCCTGACGGTGATCGGCCGCCGTGACCGCCTCCCCGACGTGCTGGCGCGCGCGATCGCGGGGGCCGAGGAGGCGACCGCGGGCGGCACCCGGCTCCACCTGCGGCTGGCGATCGACTACTCGGCGCGCGAGGCGATCCTGCGCGCGGCGGCGCTGGCCGCGGGGCGCGAGGTCGGGCGCGGCGAGTTCGAGGCGCTCCTCGGCGCGGCCGTGGGATCGAAGGAGCCGGCGCCGGACGTGGACCTGCTGGTGCGCAGCGGCGGCGAACAGCGGCTCAGCGACTTCCTGCTCTGGGAGTGCGCGTACGCCGAGCTCTGGTTCACCCCGCGGATGTGGCCCGACTTCGACGCGGTAACGCTCGCCGAGGCGGTCGCCGAGTTCCAGCGGCGGGAGCGGAGGTTCGGCCGGGTGCAGGAGAAGGCGACGGCGTAGGGCACCGTCATCTCCGCGACGGAGGGACGGAGGGGAGCAGGGCAGAATCGATCGCGGGATGGAACCATCAACCGATTACGCGGGAGCCGTGGGGATGCAGCCGATGTTCAACTTCCAGGGAAACGCGGCGTTGTCGATCCTGGGGTTCCTCGGAACGATGGCGCTGCTGGTGGGGCTCGGGGTGGCGCTGGTGGTGCTGCTGGCGCGCCACAACGCCTTCGCCGCGCGGCGGGTGGGGCTGGCGATGGGCGGGATCGTGGGCGCCTACCTCCTGCTCCTCGTCGGCACTTCGCTCGCCAGCGGCCGGCGCACGGTTGAGCCGGGGAACGCGAAGTACTTCTGCGAGATCGACTGCCACCTCGCCTACTCCGTCGTCGGTTCGAGGCGGGTGCCGGCGCTCGGCTCCGCACGCGCGAACGGCGCCTTCCAGGTGGTGACGCTGAAGGTCTGGTTCGATCCGCGGACCACCTCGGCGCATCGCGGAGACTCTCCCCTCTTCCCCAATCCCCGCGCAGTGCGGCTGGTGGATGGAGCCGGTCGCTCCTACGCCCCGTCGGCCTCGGGGCTGTCCGCGCTGGAAGGGTCGGAGGGGCGGCAGACGCCGCTCACGCAGGCGCTCAGGCCGGGCGAGTCGTACACCACCTCGCTCGTCTTCGAGATCCCCGCGGACGCGCGCGCGCCGGAGCTGCTGCTCACCGAGAGCGATCCCGTCACGCACCTGCTGATCGGGCACGAGAACAGCCTGCTGCACTCCAGCATCCCCTTCCGCCTGTCGGACTCGTCGTCGGCCTCGGGCGCGGCGGTGCGGGGGTGAGCACGTACGACGCGGTGGTGGTCG
>DASYJZ010000241.1:0-6326 GCA_035995965.1 Longimicrobium sp.
ACCGGCCGCGGCAGCTCCAGCTCATCCAGCGTGGCGGCGAGCGCGGCGACCCCCGCGGAGTTGTGCGCCACGTCGAGCACCCAGGTGGTCCCGCGGATCCGCTCCACCTGCATCCGCCCCGGCCAGCGCACGGCCGAGAACCCCGCCTCGGTCGCATCCCACCCCGGCCGCAGGTCGTCCGGCAGCACGCCCAGCAGCTCCGCCGCCAGCGCCGCGTTCCTCGCCTGGTGCGCGCCGACGAGCGGGATGCGCAACGCGCGGCTCCCCCACCGCGCCGACGCGAGCCGGAAGCGCGTCCCCTCCAGCGACACCTGCACGGCGTCGACCGTAGCGACCTCGTCCAGCACCACGAGCGGCGCGCCGGTGGTGGCGGCGCGCGCGCGGAGAACGGCGAGCGGCAACGGCTCGCGCTCGCCGACGATAGCGATGACGCCGGGCTTGAAGATCCCCGCCTTCTCCGCCGCGATCTCCTCCAGCGTGTCGCCGAGGTACTCCGTGTGGTCGCGGGCGATGTTGGTGACGGCGCACGCGGCGGGCTCCAGCACGTTGGTGGAGTCCAGCCGCCCGCCGAGGCCCACCTCGACGACCGCGACCTCGACCCCGGCTTCCGCGAAGCAGAGGAAGGCGATGGCGGTCGTCGCCTCGAAGAAGCTGGCGCCGATGCGCTCGATGGCGGGCCGCAGCCGCGTCTCGCACGCCAGCAGCAACTCGCGGTCGATGGGCCGCCCGCCCACGCGGATGCGCTCGTCGAACGAGACCAGGTGCGGCGAGGTGTAGAGGCCGACGGTCCGCCCCGGGTCCGCCGCGCGCAAGGCCGCATCGCAGAGGGCCGAGACGGAGCCCTTCCCGTTCGTCCCGGCGACGTGCAGGCTACGGAAACGCCGGTGTGGATCCCCCACACCGGCGAGCAGCTCCTGCGTGCGCTCCAGCCCCCAGCGGATCCCGCCGGTCGGGCGCGCGAACAGCCACGCCCCGGGTTCGTCAGCCTTCATCGCCGCTCATCGTTTCATCTTCCCGCCCAAACACGAGCTCACGCGGAAGCCGCGGAGCCGCGGAGAAGCCGCGCGCTCCCTCTGCGTCTCCGCGGCTCTGCGTGAGAATGCCGTTGCGGTTCTTTTCGGTGTTCGGATCAGCCTGCCGTCGCCACCGCGAAGTCCTCCGTCGGCTCGGGCTGGCCGAGCATGTGGCGCAGCACGCGGGCGACCCCGGCCTTGAGCTGGCGGCGGTCCACGATCAGGTCCAGCATCCCGTGCTCCAGCAGGAACTCCGAGCGCTGGAAGCCGTCGGGGAGCTCCTGCTTGATGGTCTGCTCGATCACCCGCGGCCCCGCGAAGCCGATCAGCGCCCCCGGCTCCGCGACATTCACGTCCCCCAGCATGGCATAGCTCGCCGTCACCCCGCCGGTGGTGGGGTCGGTGAGGATGGAGACGTACGGCAGCCCCTCCTCCTGCATCCGCGCCAGCACCGCCGAGGTCTTCGCCATCTGCATCAGCGAGAAGATCCCCTCCATCATCCGCGCCCCGCCGCTGGCCGAGACGATCAGGAGCGGCGTGCGCTTCTCCAGCGCGTTCAGCCCCGCGCGGGCCAGCTTCTCGCCCACCACCGACCCCATCGACCCGCCGATGAAGGAGAAGTCCATCACCCCCAGGGAGACCGGGATCCCCTCCAGCTTCCCCTGGCCGGTGATCACCGCCTCGCCGTGCGCGCTCTTGCGCTCCGCCTGCGCCAGCCGCTCGCGGTAGGGCTTGAGGTCCACGAAGCCCAGCGGGTCGCCCGAGCGCAGGTCGCGGTGCGTCTCGCGGAAGGTGCCGTCGTCGATCAGCAGCGCCAGGTAGCCGCCGGCCGAGAGGCGGTGGTGGTGCCCGCAGTTGGGGCACACCTGCCAGTTCTCCTTCAGCTTCTCGCGGTAGAGGATCTCGCCGCAGCTGGGGCACTTCTCCCAGACGTCGCCGGGGAGGTCGCGCCGGTCGGTGGCCTGCAGGCGCGTCTTGGGCTTCTTGAACCAAGCCATTTGGAAACGAGTGCCTGAGTGCGTGGGTGCGGAAGTGCGTGGCCGCGTCGTGCGCCGCACAGCCGTCATCGTATTCGTCCGCTCTCCGCCGCCACCCGCTGGATCACCGCCATCGCCAGCAGGTTCACCAGCAGGAACGAGCCGCCGTAGCTGATGAAGGGGAGCGGGATCCCGGTCACCGGCATGATCCCCACCGTCATCCCCACGTTGATCAGCACGTGCGCGAACCAGCTCCCGAAGATGCCGATGGGCACCAGGCTGGCGAACGGGTCGTTGCTCTTCTCCGCGATCTTCACCAGGCGCCAGAAGATGAAGCCGAACGCCGCCAGCACCGCCAGCACCCCGATGAACCCCAGCTCCTCGCCGATCACCGAGAAGATGAAGTCGGTGTGCTGCTCGGGGAGGAAGGCCAGGCGCTTCTGCGGCCCGTGCAGCCACCCGCGCCCTAACCAGCCGCCGCTGCCGATGGCCACCCGGCTCTGGATCAGGTTGTACCCCGCGCCGCGCGGGTCGACCATGGGGTCCAGGAAGACCATGAAGCGGTTCTTCTGGTACGGCTGCAGCTTGTTCCACAGCGGGAGCGCCACCGCCCCCGCCACCGCGTTCGCCAGCCAGATGGTGGCCTTCTCGGAGATGAAGGCGTCGCGCCGCACCAGCAGCAGCAGCACCACGATGATGTAGACGCCCCAGACCCAGGGATTGATCGACAGGAAGAGCGAGAGGATCGGCGAGACCAGGAAGAAGATGGTGGCGAGCGGCGTTCCCGCCCAGAACAGGCACCACACCAGGATCGAGGCGAACACCAGCGCCGACCCCAGGTCGGGCTGCAGCATCACCAGCCCCATGGGCACCATCACCACCACGATCGGTTTCCACAGCCCCCACAGCGTCTTGGGCGGCTCGCGCCACTCGCCCAGCACGCGCGCCAGCATCAGCGCCGTGGCGATCTTCGCCACCTCGGCCGGCTGCAGGTGGACGGGGCCCAGGTACAGCCAGCTCTTGGTGCTGGCCGCCGTGCCCTCGCCGCCGCCGAAGAAGAGCGCCAGCACCAGCAGCACCAGCGCCAGCGCGTACGCCGGCTGCGCCCCCCACTCCAGCCACCCCACCGGCACGCGCAGGATCACGGGGACGATCAGCAGCGCCAGCATGAACCACATGAGCTGCTGGCGCCAGGCGCCCACCACCGTCTTGTCGGGCACGTCCAGCACGCCGGCGCTGTAGATCATGGCGATGCCGAACATCGCCAGCCCCACCACCAGCCCGAAGAGGATCGGGTCCCCCAACTGCAGCGAACGGTAGCGCCTCACGCGGTCACCCTCATGCCACCGCCGTGCGGTACAGCGCGCTGGCGCCCAGCCCCACCGCGGCCGCGTACAGCGACGCGAACAGCGCCGGGATCGCCAGCGCCATGGCCGAGCCGCCCGCGCCCATCAGGGCCAGCAGCAGGTAGAGCAGCGCCTCGTACAGCAGCGTGCCCACGAAGAAGTAGGCCACCATGGTGACGGGATCGTCGCCGGCCAGCCACTCGCGCGAGCGCGAGCCCAGGTACCCCACCACCGAGAGCGCCAGCGAGGCCGCCCCGAACACGGTGGGGTTGGCCGAGCCCTCCAGCACCCCCAGCAGGAAGCCCAGCCCCGCCGCGCCTCCCGGGCGCAGCCGGCGCGAGGCCAGCAGCAGCGCCACCACCAGCAGGTCGGGGGCGAGCACGCCCAGCCCCAGCCCCACCCGCAGCACGAAGTGCAGCACCACCAGCCCGACGATGAACAGGGCGAACCGCCACCGCGTCCCCTCCATCAGCCCTCGCTCCTGTTCCCCGACACGGTTCGGCTCCTGCGCGCATGCATCACGGGGTGGGGAAGACCGGCTTCCCCGGCAGCTCGGGGGTGGGGTCGCGCGGGCGCGGACGCGGCCGGGGCCGCTCGGGCGCCGCCTGCCGCACGGCGGGGCGCGCCATGGGCGTGGCCGCGTCGGGCGCCACCGCCCGCGCGCTGGTGTCGGCCACCTGCGCCTGCGTGAGCCGCACCCCCCAGGCGCTCGCCAGGTCCTGGTCGCTGCGCCCCTGCATGGGCGCGCCCAGCACCAGCACGTGCGACATCTGCGACGGGTTCACCAGCGGGCGGATGAAGTAGGTGCGCTGCCACCCGCCGGGCTCCTTCCCCTCGCCGATCACCTTCCCCACCGGGATGCCGCGCGGAAAGAGCGCGCCGTCGCCGCTGGTCACCACCAGCGACCCCGTGTCGGGGACGGTGTGGAAGGCCACCGGCGTGAGCGCCAGCACCCGCTCGCCGTGCGGCCCGTCCACCGGCTTGGCGATCCCGTAGGTCTCCCCCTCCACCGTCATCACCGCCACGGCGAAGCGGTCGTGCGTCCAGTCGATGGCGATCGACGACTCGTTCCCCAGCTTCCACACCTTCCCCACCAGCCCCTCGGCGGTCACCAGCACCGCGTCGGAGTGGATGCCGTCGCGCGTGCCGGCCGAGAGCCGCAGCGTGCCGTCGGAGCCGGGGCCGGCCAGCCGGTCGGTCTCGGCGGGAACGAAGCTGTAGGCCAGGCGCGGGCGGAAGCCCAGGAGCGAGCGGAGCTCGCGGTTCTCGGCCGCCAGGTTGCTCTGCCCCACCAGGAAGGTGGCCAGCGAGTCGCGCTCGGCCCTGAGCCGCGCCGCGTCGGCATAGCGGCCGGCGCGGTCGGTGGCGCCGCGCTCCATCGCCATCACCGGGTAGAGCACGGTGCTCCTCACCGCGTGGCCCACGCTGTCGCGGTAGGCGGCGGGGATGGCGAGCAGCAGCGCGCTCAGCGCCGCGAAGGCGCCGGCGACGGCCAGGTCGCGCTTGCGGGCGCGCTCGCCCGTTCCGCGGAGGTACGGTCTGAAGGTGCTCAGGAGGCCAACACTCCTCTGTACTTGGCGATGTCGTCCAGGATCCGCCCCGCGCCGCGCACCACGCAGGTGAGCGGCTCCTCGTCCACGTGGATCGGCAGGTTGGTCTCGCGGGCGATCAGCACGTCGAGCCCGCGGATCAGCGCGCCGCCCCCGGTCATCACGATGCCGCGGTCCACGATGTCGCTGGCCAGCTCCGGCGGGGTGATCTCCAGCGCCCGCCGCACCGCCTCCACGATCGCCTGGATCGGCTCCTGGATGCACTCGCGGATCTCCTGCGAGTGCACCCGCACCGTCTTGGGGATGCCGGAGACCAGGTCGCGCCCCTTCACGTCCATCTCCCGCTCGTCGCCGGTGCTGAAGGCGCTGCCGATCTGGATCTTGACCGCCTCGGCCGTGGCCTCGCCGATCATCAGGTTGTAGTTCTTGCGCAGGAAGGTGACGATGGCGATGTCGATCTCGTCGCCGCCCACGCGGATGCTGGTGTCGCAGACGATGCCGCTGAGCGCGATCACCGCGATCTCGGTGGTCCCGCCGCCGATGTCGATCACCATGTTGCCGGTGGGGGTCTCCACCGGGAGCCCCACGCCGATGGCGGCGGCCATCGGCTCCGCCACCATGTACACCTCCTTGGCGCCGGCGGCGTTGGCGCTCTGCCGCACGGCCCGGCGCTCCAGCTCGGTGATCCCCGAGGGCACCCCCACCACCACGGTGGGCTTGAGCTTCAGGAAGCGCTTGGAGGTCACCGTCTGCAGGAAGTAGCGGAGCATGATCTCCGTCACGTCCACGTCGGCGATCACCCCGTCCTTGAGCGGGCGGATGGCCATGATCCCCTCGGGGGTCCGGCCCAGCATCCGCTTGGCTTCCAGCCCGATCCCCTTGATCTTGTTGGTCGCCTTCTCCATGGCGACCACGCTGGGCTCGTTCAGGACGATGCCCTCGCCCTTCACGTAGATCAGCGTGTTCGCCGTGCCCAGGTCGACGGCGATGTCGTTGACCGGGAGGAAGGCGCCTTTCTTGAACCAGCCCAGAGCCATGTGCGGACCGAGACTTTCCCGCCGGGGTGCGGCCTGCCCTTGCGCAGGACCGGTTCGGACGGCGTAGCGACGAGTGTACCAGAGAGTTGCGGAACCCGAAAAAGCTACGCCCCGCCCTCCGCGCACGCAACCCGAACCGGGCGCCGAGCCCCCGGCCGATGCACGGGCCATGCCGCGCTGCACCAGCCGTTTGCGTGCGGCCGGCTTTCCCGAAGGGTCTCACACGGGGGGAGCCAGCGGGACCGGAGGGAAAGCGCGCCGCCCTCCGGCCGCGGCGGGCACCTCGGCGTGAGAGGAGCGCGTCATCGCTCGTTTACAGCCGTACCGGCACACGTCCTGCGGGGCTCGGCGCGGCGGGCGCGGCGCGGGTCGCATCCACCACCCCGCAAACGGGAGTTCGACG
>DASYJZ010000242.1:0-3130 GCA_035995965.1 Longimicrobium sp.
CGAGCGCCGCGCGCGTGGGTGTCGGAAGCGATGGAGCCACGGGGTCCTCCTGCGGAAGGGAGAGGGTTCATGGAAGCCGCGCGCGTCGTGCACCACGGCATCCCAGCTACGATGCACGCCGCCGCGTTGGGGTTTGAATCGCCCGCTCGCTAGCGGAGCTTCAGCCGGTCGTTGCCCTCGTACTGCGACATGTCCGAGAGGATCACCACGTCGCCGGGGTTGAGGCCGCCGAGCACCTCCACGGTGCTCGCCGAGCCGCGGCCCAGCCGGACCATCACCCGCCGCGCCTCGCCGCCGCCGGGCGCCACCCGGAACATCGCCAGGCTCCCGTCTGCCTGCCCGTAGGCGGGCCGGCCCACGTAGAGCACGTTGGCGAGCCGGTCGATCTCCACCGTGCCGTCTACCGAGAGGTCGGGGCGCGCGCCGCGGGGAAGGGGCGCGTCGAGGGCCACGTCCACCGTGACCGTGCCGTTCTGCGAGGCGGGGTCGATGCGGGCCACGTGCCCCGGCACCACGCCATTGTGCGTGTCGACCGACGCCCTCTGCCCCACGGCCAGGTCGCGCGCCTGCGTCTCGGAGATGCGCAGCACCGCCTTCAGCCGCCCGGGCTGCACCACCTTGGCCAGCGTGGCGCCCGAGTTCACCCACTGCCCCAGCTCGATGGGCAGCTCCTGCAGCACCCCCGCGTTGGGCGAGCGCACCTGCATGGAGACGATCTGCCCCTGGTTGAACTCGGCCAGGCGACGGAGCATGGAGACCTGGCTCTCCTGCGCGGCGATCTGCTGCTGCATGGAGCGGCCCTGGAACTCCAGCCGCTGGCGCTCCACGCCGAGCCGCGTCTGCAGGTCGGCCGCGTCGTCGCGCGCCCTGGCCAGCTCCTGGCTGGACACCATGTCCTGCCGCGCCAGCCCCTCGGCGCTCTCGGCCTGGCGGCGCGCCTGATTGTACTGCGCCTGCACCTGGGCCACAGTGCCCTGCAGGGTGAGGAGCTGGTTCTGCAGGTTGCTGCGCAGCGTGGTGAGCTCGGCCTGCGCCGCCGTGAGCTGCCGCTGCGCCTCGAGCGCCTGGCGCTCCACGTCGGGGTTGCTGAGCGTGAGCAGGACCGTCCCAACCGCGACCGCGGTGCCGGGCTGCACCAGCTTGCTCTCCACCCGCCCCTGGGTGACCGCCGAGATCCAGCGGATGTCCTCGGCCACCAGCGTGCCGGGGCCGCGCACCTGGCGGGCCATGTCGCCGCGGCGCACCGTGTCGGTCCACAGGGTGCCGCCGTCCACGCCGGGGGCCGCGGGGCCCACGCGCGCGAGCGCGACGGTGGCGAGGGCGAGCGCGGCGACGGCGGCGGCGCCATAGACCCAGCGCCGGCGGCTCTTGGCCGCCTTGCGGGGGATGTCCACGGGGATGTCTCCTGAAAGCACTGCGAACGGGGGTGCACCTGCACACGGGGCGTCTACGGGACGCGCCGCGGGAAAGATTCAGCGGTGTCGGGGCGTGCGCGGGGGCCGGGCGCGCGGCCTGCGCACCCCTCCCGACGCACCTTAACACTTGACCCTCCACCGCACACCCTTTACGCTGTGTCCGCGCCGAGGGGCGCGGGACCACGAGCGAAGCGCCCGACGGGGCGTCGCGGATACATCGGAACCGTCCAGGAGCATGGAATGGCAGACACACGGGAGGACGAGAAATTCGACGGGCTGGTCTCGCAGGTGCACGACTGGGTGGAGTCGGCGGTGGCGCTGGACGAGGGGCACTTCCCCAGCGAGCTGCTGAGCGACCTGCGCGACCTGATCGAGGAGCTGAAGGAGTACCTGGAAGACGAGGGCGCCGGCCGCCGCGACGAGGTGCTGGAGGTCTTCGTGAGCCCGGAGATGGCGGAGATCATGCACCGCTTTCCGCGGGTGCGCCGGCTGCTGGAGAGCGCCTGGGGCTCGGCGCTCACCGACCAGATCGAGGAGGAGAGCGGCTTCGATCCGGACGACGAAGACGACGACGAGTAACGGCTGACGGCAATCTCACGCAAAGACGCGGAGACGCAGAGGAGAGCGCGTGGCTCTCCCTGCGTTCTCCGCGTCCGTGCGTGCGACCCGGACCTTCTCTACTGCAGCGGGTTCCGCTCCCACGAGCCGTACATCGGGTTGGGCAGGATCACGTAGCCGCGGCCGAACGGCTCGAGCGCCGCGGGCTGGCCGCGGACCTCCTGCGTGAGGTACGGGAAGTCCTGGATGTTGTCGCCCACCCACATCAGCACCCTGAGCGGTGGCAGCCCGGTGCCGGTGCCCGCCTGCACCGCGGCGAAGCGCGGGTTCTTGTCGCTCTGGCCCTGCACCCGGCAGAGCACCACCTCGAAGGCGATCCCCACCTGCCGCAGGTTCTCGCGCGTGTCGGGACACACCTCGTCGTCGCGGTTGGTGACGATCGCCACGCGGCCGCCCAGGTCGTGCACCAGCCGCGTGAACTCCGCCGCCCCGGGCGTCGCCGGGGCGGCCTTCTCGTGCACCCACGCCGCCCAGCTGTCGGCGCTGTATCCCAGGTTCTGCCCGGCGCGCCGGAGCTGGTAGGTGGAGTTGTCCAGCGTCGTCTCGTCCGCGTCCATGATCACCGCCCATCCGCCGCGCGGCTCGCGCGCGGCGAGCTCGCGCAGGCGCTCGCCGGCCCAGCGGTAGGTCTGGACGAAGACCGCGCGCTGCTCCGCCGAGTTGCGCCACCAGTGGACGGACCCCAGCGAGGCCGACGGCGGGAGCGGCACGGCGAGCTGCGGCCGGTTCTCGGGGACCGGCACCGGGTTCGGCGGGCGAGGCTGCACTCGCTCCCGCGCCGGTGCCGGCGACGGGGCGGGTGATACGGGCGCGGGCTGGGCGCAGGCCGTCGCCAGCGCGAACAGGGCGAGGGAGGCTCGGCCGGTCATGGGTGCTCTCCGGAGGTGATGTTCGTCGCTTCCGATCCGCCTCGCCGGCGATGCACGCGCCGCGCCGGAAGCGTCGTATCTGCCGACACGGGCACTGCTGTCCGGTTAAAAGTCGAATAGTAGCAACTGGTTAGCCAAAGGGTTTTCCAGAACGGCGTAATCCGGTGAGCCGAGTGCTTGTTCCAGCGGGATTCGCTCGAAGAGTGAGAGGCTCAGGATCTGTAGCAA
>DASYJZ010000243.1:0-6306 GCA_035995965.1 Longimicrobium sp.
CTTTATTCATCGGCAAACGAATGAAACAAATGGAGTCACCGGAACAGATATCCATCTATAAAGCAATGGGTTGCGCACAATGGTGCACCAGAACGGTGCGGGCCGCTCCGTTCTTGAGCGGCAAATCAAAGTGGTTGATCATCCAGAAAACGAGCGGCGGCGCGGGATTTTTCGATGAGACGGGGATGGCACCGCCATTGCCTTTGGATGGCGCACAATTCCCCGAACGCGCGCCCCATCGCCGAGCCATTTCCGCGGGGCCGTACCGTTCACTCCGCCACCTGGTCGTACAGGAGAGTCGATGTCCCGCTTCCGCAATCCGGCGCTGGGCGTGATTGCCCTCGCCGCCCTGGCCGCGTGCTCCGACACGCCGTCGAGCCCGGCCAACCAGCAACTCATCCCACAGATCCGCGCCTCGTCGCAGGTCGACCAGGTGGTGCCCGGCGAGGTGCTGGTGAAGTTCCGCGACGGCAACACGGGCACGCTGGCCGCCCGCAAGTACGCCTCCGGCATCCGCCGCTCGGGCTACAAGCACGCGTACGAGGTGCTCGCCGCCGAGCCCGGCCAGGAGCGCGCCCTGGCGGCGCAGCTCGCGCAGGACCCGGCGGTGGAGTGGGCCGAGCCCAACTACATCCGCCACGTGGACGCGATCGACAGCCGCCTGTGGGCGTTCTTCAACCCGGGCGGGCAGAACATGTCGTTCTTCAACGACCCCAGCGGCCGCACCGGCCCGCTGCCGGCGAGCTACGCCAGCACGCTGGACGCGGACGAGGACGCCATCGAGGGGATCGCGGCGGGCGGCGCGGACGTGGTGATCGGCAGCATCGACACCGGCGTGGACTTCAGCCACCCCGAGTTCACCGGCCGCCTGATCGCCGGCTGCGACTGGTACGCCATGGCGGACGCCGGCAACGCCAGCACCACCTGCACCGACTTCACCCCGAACGACATCACCACCGAGGGCCACGGCACGCACACCACCGGCACCATGGCCGGCACCACGGTGGGCGTGGCGGGGATCACCGGCGCCGGGCCGCACGTGAAGGTGTACGTGCAGCGCGTCTGCGGCCCGGTGGGCTGCTACACCTCGTCCATCATCAACGCCATCCGCGCGGCGGCTGACCAGCCGAACATGGTGGCGATGAACCTGTCGCTGGGCGGGACCACCGAGTCAGCCGGCGAGAAGAGCGCGATCAGCTACGCCACCGGCAAGGGCGTGCTGGTGATCGCCGCCTCGGGCAACGGCGGCAACAACAAGGTGGGCTGCCCGGCCTGCGACGTGAACGCGATCTCGGTGGGCGCGACCGACTGGAAGGACGTGCGCACCAGCTACTCGCAGTACGGCACCGGGCTCGACATCGTGGCGCCGGGCGGCCTGTGCTACAGCAACTCCACCCCCGAGGGCTGCGTCTTCAGCTCGGTGGTGTCGGGCTACACCGGCGGCACGGTCTACACCGGCCCGCTGGCGGGCGGCGGCTACACCTACATGAACGGCACCTCGATGGCCACGCCGCAGGTGACCGGCGCCGCCGCGGCGGTGGCGTCCAAGACGGGCCTGCGCGGCAGCGCGCTGCGCACCCGCCTGCAGAGCACCGCCGACGACAAGGGCGCCGCCGGCGTGGACACCCAGTACGGCAACGGCCGCCTGAACGTCTACCGCGCGGTGACCAACACCTCGCTGGGCGCGGGCCTGTAAGCTTCCTCTTGGGGGCGACCCCGCTGGAAGAACCAACGTCGAAGCCGCCCCGGAGCGATCCGGGGCGGTTTCGATGTTTTGAAGGGAAGTGTTAAGTGCTAAAGTGCTAAGTGCTAAGTGCTAAGTGCTAAGTGCCAGGTGCCTACGGCGGCGTCATGGCCCCTCCTGGGCACTGGGCACTGGGCACTTTCTCTCTTTCCCGGCGCGCGGCTTGCACCCGCACCTGCGCCGGCTTTCCGTGTCGCGCGGAGCCGGATACGGTCCTCTCCAGGAGATCGCGCGTGACCGGCCTTTGCATCCACACCCCGCGCGCCGCGCTCGCGGTGGCGCTGCTCGCTTCGGCGTGCGCTCCGCCCGCGCGCACCGGGCCCGCGCCCTCTCAGGCACCCGCGTCGCCCGCGTCCCCACCCGTCTACGTCCCGCTCACTCCCGGGCTCCCGCCGATCGCGGCGGTCGAGGGGCCGCTCGCGATCCGGCTGGTGGCGCCGGAGCCGGGGCAGGCGAAGCCATTTCGCGACTCCACCTTCCTCTACGGCTCGGTGGGGACGGGCGGCGCGGCGCTGCTGGTCGACGGTACGCCGGTGCCGGTGGCGCCGAACGGGGCCTTCATCGCCTACCTCCCCGTACCGGCCGACGGCGTCTGGCGCCTGGAGGCAGTCAAGGGCGCCGAGCGCGCGGAGGCGACGTACACCTACCGGGCGCGCGCCGCGGCCACGGTGTCGCGGGCGGACACCGCGACCGAGTCCGGCACCGACACCGCCGCCATCCGCCCTGCCGCCGTCGCCGCCGAGAGGTTCGCCGTTCCGCGGACGGGCACGGTGGCGCGCGGCTCCGACACGCTCGCCACCGGCTCCGACGCGGTGTACGCGCGCCCTACGCCCACCGGCACCTACCGCTGGTTCTTTCCGCGCGGCACCCGGCTGACGCTGCTGGAGCGGCGGGGCGCGCAGTACCGCGTACGGCTCGACTCCGCCACGACGGCGTGGATCGACACGATGAACGTGCGCGTCGCGGAGCCCGCACAGCCGGACGTGCCCGCGCCCGCGCCGGTGATGGGTCCCCGGCGCTCGGTCGCCGCGGGGACCGCGCCCGAGGTGCGGATCGCGGCGGGGTTCGCGCCCTTCCTGGTGGAGGCGGACAGCGCGGGGCTGCGGGTCACCATCTACGGCGCCGACGGCGGTGGCGAGCTGCAGGTGGCGACGGACGACTTCGTGGCGGGGGCGACCCAGGAGGCGGCGCCCGGAGCGCTGCGGGTGAGCGTCGCGCTCTCGCGGTGGCTGTGGGGCTACCGCGCGTGGTACGAGCGCGACGGCACGCTGGTGGTGCGCATCCGCCGTCCGCCGCGCATCGACCCGGCCAGCCCGCTGCGGGCCATCCGCATCGTGGTGGATCCGGGGCACCCGCCGGCGGGGGCGATGGGGCCCACCGGGTACCACGAGAAGGACGCGAACCTGGCGATCGGGCTGCGGCTGGCCGAGCGGCTGCGCGCCGCCGGCGCCGACGTACGCCTCACGCGCACCGCCGACGTGGTGGTCGAGCTCGCCGCGCGCCCCGCGATGGCGGTGGCGATGGACGCCGACCTGCTGGTCTCGGTCCACAACAACGCCTTCGGCGAGGAGGCCAACCCGTTCCGCGACCACGGGACCAGCACCTACTGGTTCCACCCGCTCTCCGCCGACCTCGCGCGCACCCTCGACCGGCGGATCGCGCAGGCCACCGGGATCCCCGACCTGGGCGCGAAGACCGGGAACCTGGCGCTGGTGCGGCCCACCTGGATGCCCAGCGTGCTCACCGAGTCGCTCTTCATGCCCATCCCCGAGCAGGAGGCAGCGCTGCGCGACCCCGGCTTCCTCGATCGCTTGGCGGAGGCGCACCTGCGGGGGATCGAGGATTTCCTGCGGATGCGGGCGGTGAGGTAGGTGAGAAGAAAGCTAAGTGCTGAGTGCTAAGTGCTGGGAACAGCGCGTGAACGTGGCACTTGGCGCTCTGCACCTGGCACTTGAGCACTTGGCACTTAGCACTTTAGCACTTGTCCCTCGGCACTTCGCCTTGGCACTTGTCCCTTACATCGGCTTCGATGAAATCCATCGTCATCACCCGTCCCGGCGGGCCGGAGGTGCTTGCGACCGAGGAGCGGCCGGTGCCCGATCCGGGGCCGGGCGAGATCCGGGTGCGCGTCCAGGCCTCGGCGCTCAACCGGGCGGACATGCTGCAGCGGATGGGCGCGTATCCCGCGCCTCCCGGCGCCCCGGCCGACGTCCCCGGCATGGAGTACGCGGGCGAGGTCGACGCGGTGGGCGAGGGCGCCGGGCTCTGGGCCGTCGGCAACCGGGTGATGGGGATCGTCGGCGGGGGCGGCCACGCGGAGTACGTGGTGGTGCACGAACGCGAGGCCATCCGCATCCCCCAGAACTGCACGGTGGAGGAGGCGGCCGCCATCCCCGAGGCATTCCTCACCAGCTACGACGCGCTCTTCCGCCAACTCGACCTGAAGGTGGGCGAGCGCGTGCTGATCCACGCCGTCGGCAGCGGCGTGGGGACGGCGGCGCTGCAGCTCGCGCGGGCGGCCGGCGCCGTGACGCTGGGTACCTCGCGCACCCCCGAGAAGCTGAAGCGCGCCGAGCAGGAGCTGGGTCTCGAGGTGGGGATCGACACCGGGCGCGAGGACCTGGCCGAGGCGGTGAACCAGGCCACCTATGGGAGCGGGGTGCACGCCGTGCTCGACCTCGTCGGCGGGAAGCTGCTGGAGGCGTCGCTGCGCGTGCTGGCGCTGCGGGGGCGCGCGATCGTGGTGGGGACCACGGCGGGCTCGAAGGCCGAGATCGACCTGGGGCTGCTGCTGCGCCGCCGGCTGCACCTGTTCGGCACGATGCTGCGCAGCCGCCCGCTGGAGGAGAAGATCGCGCTGGCGCGGGAGTTCTCGAGCTCGGTGGTGCCGCTCCTGTCCTCCGGCCGCATCAAGCCGGTGATCGACTCCACCTTCGACTTCAAGGACATCCGCAAGGCGCACGAGCGGATGGAGTCGAACGCCACCTTCGGCAAGATCGTCCTGACCTGGTAGGCGGCGTCCGCCGGACTTCGCGACGAGAGGGCTCGGCCGGGTAAATCCGCAGCAACAAACACACGAAGTCCGCCTGCGCGGACTACAGGCCGCGGTGAGGACGCAGCCCCGGTGCTCGCGATGGGGAGACGCGTGGCCGAGGTGACGCACCGCGGCTGGCATCGCGCCGGTACAACCGCGAGCGAAGCGAGCCCACGTCCCTCCCCTCTGTTTGGGGGAGGGACAGGCGCGAAGCGCGAGGGAGAGGGGCTGTTGCGGGACGGCGCATCCCCGGGGGGGGGGTTGACAGCCCAATTAGTTTCCATCTCAATATAGGGTAGGGGGGTACCCTACAACGAGGGGGAGCGATGGAGACGCACGACGACGAGCGGCACGCGGCGCACGTGGAGCCGGAGCTGAAGAAGAAGGCGCTCGCGCGACTGAAGCGAATCGAGGGACAGGTCCGCGGGCTGCAGCGCATGGTGGAGGAGGAGCGCTACTGCGGCGACGTGCTGGTGCAGGTCGCCTCGGTGCACGAAGCGCTGCGCGGCGTGGGCAAGCTGATGATGCAGAACCACCTGCGGCACTGCGTCACCGGCGCGCTGGAGACCGGCGACGAGCCCAGCCGCGAGGCGGCGTATGCCGAGGTGCTCGACCTGATGTACCGCCACGCCCGCTGAAGGAGGCGGAGATGGAACCGACCCAGAAGAAACCCGCCGGGCTCCCGATCGTGCAGCTTGGCACGACTACGGCGCCACGGCACGACCACTCGCTCCCCGACGGCGGCGGCGAGCGCATCGACCTGCCGATCACGGGGATGAGCTGCGCCGCCTGCGCGCGCCGCATCGAGACAGCGCTGGCGAAGGCGCCGGGCGTGCGCCGCGCCGGGGTGAACCTCGCCACCTCGCGCGCCACGGTGGAGTACGACCCGGCCCAAGCGGGTGTGCGCGACTTCGTCCGCGTGGTCCACGACGTGGGCTATGGCACCGCGGGCACCGCACGCGCCGACTTCGTGGTCGACGACTCGGCCCGCCCGTCCGGGTCGCCGAAGCCGCTCGAGGGCCACCTGCTGGCGCGCCGCGGCGTGGTCTCGGCGGAGTTCAACCTGGCGACGATGGAGGTGCGCGTCGAATACCTCCCCGGCGCAACGGCCGTGGCGGAGCTGCGGGCGGCCATCGCGGAGCTCGGCTACGCGGTCCGCGACGTCCCGGCCGGCGACGTGGCGGCGGTGGACGCGCTGGAGGCGGCGCACGCGGCGGAGTATGCGATGCTGCGGCGCAAGTTTATCGTCGCGGCGGTGCTGTCGCTCCCCGTGCTGGTGATGGCGATGAGCCATGGGCGCATCCCCTGGCTGAACTTCCCCGGCGCGGCGTGGGTGCAGCTCCTGCTCGCGACACCCGTCGTCCTCTACTCCGGCGCACAGTTCTACCGCGGCGCGTGGGCAGCCTTCCGACACCGCGCGGCGGACATGAACACGCTGATCGCCGTCGGCACCGGCACGGCGTACCTCTACTCGGCCGCGGCCACCGCCTTCCCCCGTTTCTTCCTCGCCGGTCAACCGGGGACAGGG
>DASYJZ010000244.1:0-2060 GCA_035995965.1 Longimicrobium sp.
CCTCAAGGGGCCGACCTCGACCACCGCTTCGCCGCCGCCTTGAGCACCCGTCCCGCCTGCACCGCGCGATCGAGCGGCGACTGGCGGCGGCCGAAGACCTCGCGCTGCAGCCGCAGCTCCTCGTCCGCGGTGGCGCCGCGCGTCCGCATCTCCTCCAGCCGCTGGTGGTAGGTGGCCCAGAGGGTGAAGTACGGCCGGTCGAGCGCCGCGAGGTAGTTCAGGTAGGGCGCGAACGGGCTCTTCAGCCAGTCGCCGGGCGCGTGCCGCTCGTGGCGGATGAGCGGCTCGCGGTTCAGCAGCACCCCGCCCGCGTGGGCGAGGAGGATGGCCGTGTAGACGTTGTCCCAGATCGTCTCGCCGCCCAGGTACGCGCGGAAGCGGCGGCGGTTCGCGCGCCACCACTCCACCCGGACGGCGACCAGATCGATGCCGGCGGTGACCATCGCCAGGTCCCGCCGCGTCGCGGGGTCGTAGTCCATCCGGCTGAACGCGACCGCACTCCCCTCCGCGGCGAGGATGCGGTCGACGGCGGCCTGGGTGAGGGAGATGTCGGAGTTGGCGTACCCGAACCAGGCGTGCCCCCCCGCCGCGGCGGCGTCCGCGAGCCGGTCGAAGGCCTCGTTCAGCACCGGGAGGCGGCGCCCGGCGCGGCCGGTGACGGTGCGGGAGTCGCCGCGGAGGACGGGGAGCGTCTCGAAGCCGTCCACCTCGTACACGTCGTCCGGCCACTGCAGGTTCGCCGGCCGGGCGCCCCGGAGCCCGGGCCAGGTCGCCAGCGCCTCGGCCTGGCGGCGCCCGCCCTCGCCCGTGGCGGGGAACGCGTTCACACCCAGGAGGACGGTCATTCCACCAACAGCGTGGTGAGGGTGCGGTGCATGGAGAACCAGCGCCGGTAGAAGTCGCGCTCGCCGGCCGCCAGCGTGCGGCGGCGCGCGGCGTCGTCGAGCAGGTCGAGTACCGCGGCGGCCAGCGCGCTCGCGTCGCCGGCGGGGACGAGCGGGATGCCGGCGGAGCTCCACTCCGGTTCGGTGAAGCGCCCCGCGGTGGTCACCACGGGGACGCCGTTCGCCATCGCCGCCATCACCGTGGTCCGGCGCGCGCTGACGCCGTCGGGGTACGGCTGGACGGCCACGTCGCATGCCTGCAGATGGATGGACAGCGACTCCGCCGGCAGCCGCCCGGGCGCCACCACGCGCCCGCGCAGCCGCGGCTCGGCGCGCTCCAGCCGCGCGGCGAACCCGGGGCCTCCATCCCCCAGCAGGAGGAGGATGGAGCGCGACGGGGGCGCCAGCACCGCCCGCAGTGCGGGCTCCAGCAGCGGTGCGATCATCCTCCCGTACGTGCCGAAGTGGCCGATGACGCGCACGCCCGCCTCGTTCGCCCCCAGGCGCGCCCGCAGCACCGCGACGGCCTCGGGATCGTCGACGCGGGGGACGGTGGATGGGATCGGGAGCCAGCGCATGGCGCCGAGCGAGCGCGGCGCCCACGGCCGCAGCAGCCGCTCCCAGGCCGGCGTGGAGACGTAGGCGATGCTGGCCGCGCGCAGCAGGAGCATCGCCATCGCGCGGTTGGCGGCGGCGATCAGGTTCCGGCGCGGGTGTGCGAGGCTGAACTCCACATAGGGCTCGTGGAACATCACCCGCACCTCGTCGCTGAGCCGGGCGCGGCGCAGCACCCAGCGGCAGATGGCGATGTTCATCCCCCGCATCCCGAACGCCTGCGGCGCGTACTGCACCAGCAGCCGCCGCGGCCCGGGGACGGCGTCCAGCGCGCGGTCCATCCCCCGCCGCCCCGGCCGCCCGAACCCGCCGACCGGATGCACCGTCACGCCGCGGTCCGACTCTGCTCCCGCGGGCGCCCAGACGTGCACGTCCAGCCGCTCCGCCGCCAGCGCCTGCGCGAGCTGCCGCGTGTACTCGCCCACGCCGCCGCCCCCGGGCGGGTACTCGCCCGTGATCAGGTGCCAGGAGGGCGGGGCGGATGAGGATGACGGGGAGTGCGCCGTTGGATCCGCAGCGGGATGGGGATCGGGCGGCGGCGGCGCTGTCATGCGCGGCCGG
>DASYJZ010000245.1:0-13864 GCA_035995965.1 Longimicrobium sp.
CGAGTCGGTGAGGATCGGCTTCTTCCACCCCTGGAAGCGGTGCAGCCCGCCCAGCTCGCGCACCACCTCGTGCCCCGGCCGCAGGTACAGGTGGTAGGTGTTGCCCAGGATGATCTGCCCCCCGAGCCCCTCCACCTCCTCAGGCGTCAGCGTCTTCACCGTCGCCTGCGTGCCCACCGGCATGAACACCGGCGTACGCACCTGCCCGTGCGGGAGCGTCAGCACGCCGGCGCGCGCGGCGCCGTCGGTGGCCTGGATCTCGAACTCGAACAGCGTTCCCCCAGCGGGTCGATTGAGACGGTGCCGGCCGTTGTCGAGCGCCGGGTGCACTGAGCGTAAGCCGGTATTTTGGCGGAGGATGCGGTGGAATGCAACCCGTCGGGCCCTCGCGCCGGCTCAGCTCGAATCCTGGGAAAGAATGGATCTCAGGCAGTTCCGCCTGATTCGGAATGAGCCCGGCGTTCCTATGCCTGCAGCGACTCGACGCGCCCCAGCTCCATCCCGAAGGCGAGCCAGGCGGAGCGGCGCATGGCCTTCGCATCTCCGGTCGTCAGGAAGCGGTGGGCGCCGCGCACGTCCGAGGAGGCCTCGGCGAGCGGCCACTCGCGCTCGACCTGCGCCAGGGTCGATTCCACGGGGTCGAAGAGCGCGGCCCGGGGGCAGCCCTCGGCCAGGAGCGGCGAGAGCGCGGGGTAGTGGGTGCACGCCAGCACCAGGGTCTCGACGTCGCGCAGCGGCGCGAGGATGGTGGCGACGTCGCGCCGCACCTCGGGCGTGTCCAGGCGGCCCGCCTCCACGTGCGCGGAGAGCGGCTGCGCCACGCGCTGGAGGACGTAATGGCCGGCGGCGCGGAGTCCGCGCGCGTACAGCCCGCTGGCGATGGTCCGCCGCCCGCCGATCACGCCGATGTACCTCCGTGGAACCCGCGTGAGCGCATCGACGGCGGGGGCGATGACTCCCGTGACCGCGATCCCGCGGCGGGGCGCAGAGAGGTCCGGGAGGACGGTGCTCGCCGCGTTGCAGGCGATGACGGCGTGGTCGACTCCGTGGGCGTCGGCGAGGTGCCGCAGGATCGCGTCGACGCGGACGGCGAGCGCGGGCCGCGGGAGCGTTCCGTACGGGGTGAAGCCGGCGTCGGAGAGGTAGACCACCGCCACGTCGGGGTGACGCGCGGCCAGCAGCCGCACGAATCCGAGGCCGCCGATCCCCCAGTCGACGACGGCGAGCCTCACGGGTAGCTCTGCGGCGCCACGGTTCCCGGCTGCAGCGGGCCGCTGTCGAAGGCGAGCACGCGGGCATTGCGGCCCACGTTGATCGTCTCCACGCGGCGGCCGGGGAAGCGGCTCTCCAGGTACCACTTCATCTCGTGCTCCGCGCGGATCGGGTTGTACTGCAGCATCGTCTGCCAGCGCGGGTCCGTCACCAGCCGCCGCAGGCGCCGCCCGAAGTCGCGGCGGCGCAGGCGCCCGGCGTACGTGCGCGCCAGGCCGGCGGCCAGCCGCGGCAGCTCGCGCCAGCGCGCGGGGACGGTGACCATGTCGACGATCAGCAGGCGGCCGCCCGGCCGGAGCACGCGGCGGATCTCGTTCATCACCGGGTCCCAGTCCAGGTAGCGGAACGAGAGCAGCGAGACCACCACGTCGAACGAGGCATCGGGGAACGGCAGCGTGGGACCGTCGACCTGCACGAAGTCGAGCGTGGGGACGTGTGCGGCACGGCGCCGGGCACGCTCGATCATCCCCGCGGACGCGTCCACGCCGGTGCCGCGGGAGACGCGCGTTCCGAGCTGCAGCAGGAGCGCGCCGTTGCCGCAGCCGATGTCCAGCAGGCGCACCGGCTCCGGCGGGAGCTTGCGCTGCAGCCAGCGCCACTCGTCCTCGCGGACGGTGATGTCCTGGAACGCCTCGTCGTAGAGGTCGGCGACGGAGTCGTAGGTCGGGTCGCCCTCGGGTGGGTGCGGGTCGAAGCGCTTCAGCGTCTCCGCGTTCCCGGTGACGTACTTCGCCAGCGAGCCGACGAGCCCGTGCGACTTCCGCCCGGGACAGCCGAGGATGTAGACGGGACCGTCGGCGCTCCGGCTCGGGCGCTCCCAGCGGAAGCGGTCGGGACGGGTGGAGACGGTGGTGTACCAGTGGTAGCCGTACGCCGGCACGTTGAAGGTGCGCGCGAAGAAGGGCGCGAACCAGCGCGCCGTGCGGCAGGCGTGGAAGTACGCGCGCGCATCCGGGGCGAAGGGAATGTCGAGCGTGCGCCACTCGTGCGGGCTGAACTGCTCCGGCATGGACGTGGTGCGGAACATGGGCCCGTACATCCCGCTGTGGCCGATGAAGTGGAGCGCGTCGATGAGCTCCCCGGCTTCCCGCGCGGCGCGGAGCTGCGCGACCACGTCCGCCTTGCTCTCCACCGCCACGGCGCGCACGGTGGCGTCCGGGTGCTCGCGGCGCTTGTCGGCCTCCATCGTCCTTGCCGCGCGCGCGAACTTGTCTCCACCTTCCCGGTAGAGCGTCGTGTAGAGGATGAGGATCATCGTGCGGGAGAGGGGAAGGGCCTACGGGAACGTCGCGAAATCCAAACCACTGCGTGCGTAATCTATCTGAAGAAATATCACACAGAGTCACCAGAGGGACCAGAGGAAGAGCCATTCCGTAAGGTCTTCAGCTTCGCGGATTCCGTGGACTATCCGCGCACCGTGACCCCGATGAAGCCGCCCTAGGCGTGGGCGTCCGCCAAGTTTCGCGAGCGATCCAAATACAACTCTTTTACGGATGATAATCGTTGACTACTCGCTCAGCGCGACGCATCCATTCTCCACTGGCAGTTCTTTTCCTGCCGAAGCGTAAACAAAGGAGGATGAGATGCGTACCCATGCGATCTTTGCCGGTGTGGCGCTCTGCGCGGTGGCGGCGTGCTCCGACCGCTCGCCCACGGCATCCGCGCCCGCTCCGCCGCCGCGCGTGACCGTCGCATTCGATTGCTCGGTGACGGTCGCCACGCGTACCGTGCAGTGCGCCGAAGCTCAGCCGCACGCGATCGCTCGGGGCGACGTGATCCTGGGCGGCAGCTACGTACAGTTGACCAGCCAGAACGTGCACTACGACGGGTACGAGGACTTCACGTTCGACGTGGCGGTGAAAAACCTGATCCCACAGAAGATCGGCACGACCGACGGCACCACCGTAGCCGCCGACGGGGTCCGCGCGTTCTTCAGTTCCGGACCCACCGTCACGGCGGGATCGGGCGCCATCTGGGTCGAGCCGGACGGCATCGGCACCTTTACCGGGCCGAACCAGCCCTACTACGAGTACGCCCAGATCCTCGCCACCAACGCACAGTCGAAGTTCCACACCTGGACGCTGCACATGCCCCCGACCGTGATCAACTTCACGTTCATCCTTTACGTGAGCGCGCCGGTGCAGTTCCCCGACGGGTGGGTCACCATCACCCCGGACAGCTCCTACGTGCCGGTGGACGACGAGTCGAACCTGACCGCGGTGGCGTACAACGCGATCGGCACGGTGGTCCCCGGGGCAACCTTCACCTGGTCGTCCAGCAACCCGTCGGTGGCCACGATCTCGTCGGGCGGGGTGATGGTGGCGATGGACATCGGCACCGCGATCATCACCGCCACCAGCGGCGCCCGCACCGGCACGGCGAAGGTGGTGGTCTTCTGATCGCAGCCCGTCCGCCCCTCGACGGACGCGCCTGACGCTCGACGGGAGCCTCGCGTGGCGCGTGGCTCCCGTCGTCCTTCTCGCGCTGCCGACGGTCCGGGCTCAGTCTCCGCGTGCCTCCCCCAGCACCGCGCCGCCGATGATCGCGCCTCCCGGCATCGGCTCGCCGGCGGGGGCGTCGCCGCGGGCGTGCGCCAGCACCGTGCGGGCGAGGGCCAGGCCGAAGCCGGGGAGGGCGGCGATCTCCGCCTCGGGGGCGGCGGCGACGGCGCGGAGCGAGCCGAAGCGGTCCAGCAGCGCGCGCTGGCGGGCCGGGCCCACGCCGGGGATGGTGGAGAGCTCCGAGCGGATGGTGCGCTTCGTCCGCAGCTTGCGGTTGTAGCCCACGGCGAAGCGGTGCGCCTCGTCGCGCACGCGCTGCAGCAGGCGTAGCGCGGGGCTGCGCCGCGGCAGGCGCACGGAATCAGGGCGGCCGGGGACGAACACCTCCTCCTCGCGCTTGGCCAGCGAGATCACCGGCTGCTGCGGCAGGCCGATCTCCTCCATCGCCTTCAGCGCGGCGCCGAGCTGCCCCTTGCCGCCGTCGATCACCACCAGGTCGGGGAGCGGCTTCTGCTCCTGCACGCGGCGGTTGAACCAGCGGGTGACCACCTCGTGCATCGAGGCGAAGTCGTCGTTCCCCCACGCGCCGCGGATCTTGAACTTCTTGTACTCGCCCTTGCTCGGCTCCCCGTTCTCGAAGAACACCCCGCTCGCCACCACCTCGCTCCCCTGCGTGTGCGAGATGTCGAAGCAGAGGATGGTGCGCGGCACGTTCTCCAGCTCCAGCACCTCCTGCAGCTCGTAGAGCGCGTCGGGCGCGCGGCCGGCGGAGGTCTGCGCCATCAGCTTGCGCTCCTCCAGCAGGTGGCGCGCGTTCTGGCCCGCCAGCGTCACCAGCTGCACCTTCTCGCCGCGCTGCGGCACGCGCATGCGCACAACGTGCCCGGCGTGCTCGCGCAGCAGCTCCTGCAGCACCTCGCGGTCGCTGAAGTCCGCCGGGAAGTAGATCTCCGGCGGGATGGAGTCGTCGTCGCGGATGGCGCGGTCGGTGTAGTGGCGGGTGACGAAGGCGCAGAAGGCCGTCTCGTCGCTCTCGTCCCCCGCGTTGCCCAGGAAGACCACCTCGCGCCCCAGCAGCTTCCCCTCGCGGATCAGCAACACCACGCCGCACGCCTCCGCCCCGTCGCGGGCGAAACCCACCACGTCGCGGTCCGAGCCGGAGACGTCCACCACCCGCTGCCGCCGCTCCAGCGAGTCGAGCTGGCCGATGGCGTCGCGCAGCTCGGCGGCGCGCTCGAAGTTCATCTCAGACGCCGCCTCGTTCATGTCGCGCTTTAGCCGGTCGGCCACCAGGCGGGTGTGGCCGCCCAGCACCTCCACGATCTCGTCGATCATCCCCCGGTAGTCCTCTTCCGGCTGGAAGGCCACGCACGGCGCCTTGCAGCGGCCGATGTGGTAGTCCAGGCACGGCCGGGCGGGCCCCTCGCGCGGCAGGTCGTAGTGGCAGGAGCGCACGGTGTAGAGCTTCTTCACCACCTCCAGCGAGGCCCGCATGCGGCGGACGTCGGTGTACGGCCCGAAGTAGCGGCTCCCGTCCTTCACCAGCCGCCGCGTGACCCAGACGCGGGGGAAGCGCTCGTGGACCGTGACCTTGATGTACGGGTAGGTCTTGTCGTCCTTGAGGCTGATGTTGAAGCGGGGCTTGTTCTCCTTGATCAGGTTGTTCTCGAGGATCAGCGCCTCGGCCTCGCTGCTCACCACGATGGTGTCCACGTCCGCCACCCGCCGCACCAGCTCGGCCGTCTTGATGCCGTGCTGCGCCCCGCCCGCGAAGTAGCTGCGCACCCGCGAGCGCAGCGACTTGGCCTTGCCCACGTACACGATCACCCCCTGCGCGTCCCTGAACAGGTACACGCCGGGGCGGGTGGGCAGGGTGCGCAGCTTGGCTTCGAGCGTCGGGTTCGGCGGCATCGGTCCGGCGGAGGATACGGCAACACGTCAGAGGGGGATGATACACCGGCGGCGCGGATGGGGTCGTGGAGCCCTCACCCTGGCGCTGCCGTAGGGGCGACCGAGAGTGAAGGGGCCGCAAATCAGGGCACACAGCGTGTCTTGACCGGTACTATTACCTGCAGCTACACCCCGCCCGCGAACATGAACGGCCGGATTCAGGTCGTCGCATACGTTGAGGACAGGATCGTAATCGGGCGGAGCAAGCAGGTTCGGGGGGCGGCCGCCCCGCAAGAACCGAATCTCGTCCTCCGGTGCGACGGCCACACAGTCGCGGACACCGTAACGCGCGGCAACCGCATGGAATGCACGGCATCGCCAGAGCCAGTGGGCGCCTCAGTGGCAGACGTGCGTTTTCACCGATGGGTCCAGGGATCGTGTGCCCGTGCTCATCGTAAAATTCCCAAATGAGGTGGGGGGGGGAATTATGGTGGTCGGTGGGCTCGTGAAAGTGTCAGGTGCGGCGGGCGAGTGGGGGGCTTGTCCCCCCCGAGCCCGCCGTTACGATTTTGGCGTGCGGACCGGATTCTGCTCCCGGCCGCGCATGTGGCGGCGCTGATGGATTGAATCGGCGGGGCGCGCGGGAAGGTGGGCGGCCGGGCGGGACATAAGCGCCGGCTCCGGTCCGGCCGGCCCTCCTGAATCGGTGGCACGATTCCGGCTCGCCGAAGTTCCCACAAAGGTGAAATGCCTGCGGGCGAACCAAGCGTTTGGAGGGAAGTCCTATGGCGAGAAGAGGTGGTGGCGAGGCGGGGAAGGTCCTGCTTGCAGTCGGCGGCGTGATTCTGCTGGCTTGGTTAGTCGGCGGCAGGGGCAAGGACAACTCGCCTCTCCTGCCCGCCGCGATTGAAGACCCAATGGACCGCGTGCTTGCAGCGCTCAACAACATGTTCGGCCACGAGTGGGTGGACCGCGGACTGAATTACCTACAGACTCAGTTGGAACTGGCGATGCCCGGGGCCGCGGCATTCGTGAAGGCAGCGTATTGGGCGGAGCAAAACTACCGTGGGCAGGCCGGGGCCGTTAAGAAGCAGGCGGCTTTAAGAGCGCTTAGGGCTTAGAGCGCGGGCGCGCCTTCCAGTGTCGGGGAGTCCTGGGCGCCGGCGGTGCACGCTGGTTTCGTCAGGAGCCAACCGCCGGGAGAAACGAGATGAAACGACGTAAAGAAACGCAACCAGCGCCGCGCCCGATCCCGAACCGTGCTCCGCCGTTCTTTGTTCCTTATGCCACCGACCGGGAGCAAGCCGAAGGGGTCTGGCAGGCGACCGTAACGTTTATGAAAAGTCAAGGCTTCAACGTTGTTGAAGACGAACGGATCTATGCTCTCGGGCCGTACGAACATAACGGTAAGCAGTGCGTTGACGTGGTGGGGGAGAAAGATCGGTACACGCACGAAGAGATTCTAGTGATTCTTCGCACTCGGGAGTGGGGCCCAACCTTGGTCTGCACAGCGAATCGCGGGGTCGCGCGTGGCGAACCGATATTCGCGCCCGGAGATGCTTTTGCGCTGCCATTCGCCAAAGAATGACTGCGCGGAAGTGAGGGAGTCCGATTCGTCCCCCACTCCTACGGCGGCGAGTGGGGGGCTTGTCCCGCCGAGCCGCCGTTCCGATTGTGGGGAACGAGCGGGCTACCCCCCTTCTCACAGACGTTGGGATTATCATGCTTGAAGCGCCCGCCTGCTTTTGGTATACTCTGGCTGCCTCACACCCCCCAACTTCTCTGGCGCCGGAGTCTCCATGAGTGCAAACGCGAGTGACCCCGTGTTCTTCTGGGCACTTACGCCACGGGGTTGGTTCCGATGCGACGGCTACGATGCAGCTCCCGCTGACACAGTGTCACTCGTTCGTGCCTCACTTCCTTCAAAGCGAAATGTGGAGGATGGGGTGGGAGTGGTCGTTTCCGAGCAATCGAGCCGCGATCCTGGCGAGAAAGATCGATTGCAGAAGAGTTTCGGGAGGGCGCCGCGCTTCCCGATTCCGCAAGAGAGTTATGACCGGATCATGGAGCGCGTCCTACGTTTGGCAGGCACTCGCGACACCCGCGGCCTTTGGGACGCTCTTCGGGATGCGTTGATTGAGGCGCGGTTTCTACGGGGAATCGTCTATGGCCCCGAGTCGCCATCGACGGATTCGGATAGCAACGCAACCGCAGTCGAACCGTAATCACGTCAATCCTTCCTCCAAGGAGCTAGCATGGCTTCCGTCGAATATCGCATTGTGGATGGGACGGATCGGGAGTCGTTTGAAAAAGCCGTCAACGAACTCCTTACAGATGGTTGGGCCTTATACGGCTCAGTCGCTGTCTCAGTAACGCGGCAGCACACAGGTGGACCAGGGCTCCCTGTCGGCATCTTCTACTACACGCAGGCTGTGACGCGTGAGCGCCAAGAGCGGTCCGTCTACGAAGATCGAGGCATTCGTACGGTGTAGTTAGCGGGGGAGATCCCTCGCGAACCCGCGCTCCCGGCGTCGGGCGGTGCCGCCCTTCGCCGGGTGTGCGTTTTGGTGTCAGGTGTCAAAAGCGGTGTCACCACCATCGTGCAGGATGCGCGAAACCGGGGTTTCGGGCGAGCAAGTTGCGCGTGCGGCCCTGAAAAACCGTTCTCGCGCCTGCATCTTGCTCTCTAGGCGGGTATGCCAACACGCCGTGTGGTTGTTGCGGCGGATTTATCCGCCCGCCCCTCACCGGGGACGAGGCCTGATGACGGTCCAGCTTGCGAGCGGACCGCCGGGGCCGCCTTTTCACGGGGTGATGCGGATCCGCCGCAGTCCCTCCCTCTCCCGCAGCCGTGAAGCTCTTCCTGTTCGCCGTCGGCCGTCCCCGCAGTCCCGTCGCCGCGGCGATCGAGGACTACGAGTCGCGCGTGAAGCGGTACTTCACCTTCGACGTGGGCGACGTGAAGGAGGAGGGCTTCCGCCGCGCGGGCGACGCGGCGCGGGTGCGCGACGAGGAGGGGAAGCGGCTGCTGGCGCGCGTCCCGCCCGGGATGGAGATCGTGGCGCTGCATGAGGCGGGGAAGACCTGGAGCTCGCAGCAGCTCGCCGACTACCTGGCGGAGCTGGCGGTTCGCGGCAGCCCCGGCGCCGCCTTCGTGATCGGCGGCGCGTACGGCCTCTCGGACGAGCTCCTCGGGCGCGCGCGGCACCAGCTCTCGCTCTCCGCCTTCACGCTGCCGCACGAGCTGGCGCGGCTGGTCCTCGCCGAGCAGCTCTACCGCGCCGCGACCATCAACCGCGGCGAGCCGTACCACAAGGGCAGGGAATAGGGGACAGGGGACAGCGGCGGGGGATGGGTGTGTCGACGAGCGGGTGTGCCGTCGGTGCCAGACGGCGGAACACACCGTCCACGCACCGTCTTTTTTGGGCGCGCAGGCGAGATTCGCCGGCCGGTACGACATTTGGCCCGCGGCGGGGTACAGAACCCGGGGAAGGCGTGCAGTTGCAGGCTGTCCCCCGTCCCCTGTAACCTGTCCCCTATGTCAGCGTCAGACGCCGCATCCACCCAGGAGTGGTTCGAGGACTGGTTCGGCGAGGAGTACCTCCAGCTCTACCCGCACCGCGACGACGAGGAGGCGGAGCGCGCGGTGGCGCTGATCGCGGCCCACGCTGGGCTCCCCGGCGGCGCTTCGGTGATGGACCTGGCGTGCGGCGCCGGGCGCCACGTGGAGCACCTGCGCGAGCACGGGTACAGCGCCTTCGGGCTGGACCTGTCGCTCGATCTGCTACGCGTGGCGCGCGGCGACGGGCTGGCGGTGGTCCGCGGCGACATGCGCGCGCTGCCGGTGGGGACGGGGCGGGTGGCGATGGTCACCAGCTTCTTCACCTCGTTCGGCTACTTCCCCGACGAGCGCGACGACGAGCGGGTGCTGCGCGAGATCCGCCGCGTGCTGCGGCCGGGCGGGCTGTTCGCGGTGGACTTCCTGAACGCCGAGCGCGTGCGCGCCGGGCTGCGGGAGCGGGACGAGGTGGAGCTGGGGCGCAGGCGGGTGGTCCAGACGCGAGAGCTGGTGGAGGAGGGACGGGTGGTGCAGAAGCGCATCGAGATCTACGAGCACGGCAAGCGGCAGCCCCGCGTCTTCTTCGAGCGCGTGCGGCTCTACGGCCCCGGCGAGCTGGGGGAGATGCTGGCCGCGGCCGGCATCGAGCCGTTCGCCGCCTTCGGCGACTACGGCGGCGGGCCCGTGGGGGCCGGCGCGCCGCGCGTCATCCTGATGGGGAGGGCACGCTGAGCCTTCACCTGCACGTGGCCCAGGTGCGCTCCAACCGGCTGGTGGACGACTACCTGTCCGGCGTACCCCGCGCCGCCGCCTTCTACGAGGGGAACCCCCGCGACCCCGCCGCCTGGACCGCCAAGCTCGCCGAGGTGCGCGCGCGCTTCGGCCGGGCCGAGCGCGAGCGGGCGGCCGCGGCGCTCACCCCGACCTCCGCCCGCGCCGCCGAGCGCCTGCGCCGCTTCGTGGACGAGGGCGGGGCGATGGTCACCACCGGGCAGCAGGCCGGCCTCTTCACCGGCCCGCTCTACACGGTCCACAAGATCCTCAGCGCCATCCGCCTGGCCGAGGCGCTGGAGGCGGAGCTCGGCGTCATCGTCCTCCCCGTCTTCTGGGCGGCCAGCGAAGACCACGACTTCGCCGAGGTGAACCACGCCTGGGCCGTCTCCGCCGAGGGCGAGCTGCGCCGCGTCTCCGTCGCCGCCACCGCGCCGACCGCGGTGCCGATGAGCGAGATGCGGCTCGGCCCCGACGTCGGCGCGGCGCTGGACGAGTTCGCGCAAACGGTGGCGGGGCAGGGGGATGCGGATCCGTGGATGACGCTGCTCCGCGACGCGTACCGCCCCGGCGTCACCGTGGCCGAGGCGTTCCGGAGCGCGGTGGCGGCGCTCTTCGCCGACTTCGACCTGCTGGTGACGGACGCGGCGGACCCGGCGCTGAAGGCCGCCTCCGCCGGCGTGCTGCTGGCCGAGCTGGCGCACGCGGCCGAGCACGAGCGGCTGGTGGCCGAGCAGACGGCGGCGCTGCAGGCGGCGGGCTACACCACGCAGGTGACGCTGGTGGAGGGCGCCACCAACGTCTTCTGGCACGGCCCCGCCGGCCGCGAGCGCATCTACCGCGACGACGGCGGCTTCGTGGCCCCCGAGGCGCGCCGCCGCTTCTCGTTCGACGAGCTGCGGCGTCTGCTCGCGGCGGACCCGCGCGCCCTCAGCCCCAACGTCTTCCTGCGCCCGGTGGTGGAGTCCACCGTCTTCCCCACGCTCGCGTACGTGGGCGGTCCGGCGGAGACGGCGTACTTCGCGCAGGTGCGTCCCCTCTTCGCCGCGATGGGGATCCGCGCGCCGCTCGTCTTCCCGCGCTTCGGCGCCGCCATCGTGCCGGACGAGATCGCGGAGGCGCGCCAGCGGCTGGGGATCGACGACGCCGAGCTGCGCCTCCCCGAGCACGAGCTGTGGGAGCGAGTCGCGCGCCGGCACATGCCGCCCGAGCTGTGGACGCGGCTGCGCGCGCTGCGCGAGGGGATGGTGGACGGCTTCGGCGGGGTGATGGAGGTGGCGGAGGGGATCGACCCCAACCTGCTCGCCGCCGTGGGGGCGCGGCGCGACCGCGCGCTGCTGGAGGCGGCGAAGGCGGAGCGCACGGTGGTGCGGCATTTCAAGCAGCGCAGCGGCGCGCTGCAGCGCGAGGTGCGGCGGGTGCGCAACCATCTGCACCCGCGCGGCACGCCGCAGGAGCGCGTCCTCACCGTCTTCCAGTACCTCCCGCGCGACCCGGCGCTGCTGCACCGCCTGGCCGAGGCGATGGTGGTTGAATTCACACGCCCCGCCGTGCCCGCCGAGCCCGTCCCCGCCGGTGGCTGAAACCCGGATCCGGGAATTCATAATCCAGTCGATGGACCCGCGCCGGCGGGACGTCACCCGAGGAGACGTTGAGAGAGCTCGGTCGCGGAAGCCGCACGGCAACTTCGGGCGGGACATCCTTCGACGGATGCGCCGGCCTTTCACACCAGATCCGCGGATTGTCGATGAAGATCCTCCTGCTCGCCGCCGCCCTCGGGCTCCCCGTGGTGGGATGCGCCGCCCAGAATCCCCCTGCGGCCGCCCCTGCCGCCTCGCAGGGCCGCGCCGAGGCGTGCGTCGACACGGTCGCCGGCAGCCCCGCCATGTCGGTGGAGGTGATGCGGGAGACGGAGCGGCACTACTGGCCCGAGCTGGAGGCGCGCGAGGAGTACCGCCTCACCATGCTCACCGAGCGCCTGGGCGCCCACATGCGCGAAGGGCACCTCTTCCCCAGTTCCGTGGACGAGTTCGCCGGACGGATCCCCGAGGTGCCCTGGCTGAGCACCTGCGACCCTTGGGGCCACCGCGTGCGCCTCGGCCGCCAGGAGCGCGAGTTCGAGCTGCGCTCGGCAGGGAAGGACGGCGTCTTCGGCACCGCGGACGATCTGGTGCGGACCGGGCTGCTGCCGACGCCGAGGGGGCCGGGAGGGCAGTGACGGGGTGGGAGGGCGAATCAATTCGCTGCAACAACCACACGAAGTCCGCCTGCGCGGACTACCACCCTTCGTGCAGCCGCAACGCCGGTGCACGCGAAAGATCGGGTCGCGGCCGGGAAACGCTCGCCCGGGCGCTTCCCCCGACGACTCGCTGCCGTTGGTGTCCGCGCAGGCGGACTGTGTGCCGTTGTAGCCGCGACTTTCGTCGCATATTCCCGACACACGACCATCCCTTCGTTCGCCCCCGCGGCAGCGGATTGCCAACCATCCCCGGGTGCGTATCTTCGGGGCGGCTCCGCGACCCGGGGCACGATCACGCGACCCTTCTGGAGGTACGATGCCGGACCCGCGCGTCTCCGCGATGGCCGATGGACTGGTCGGCTCCGAGATCCTCAAGATCGCCGCCGACGTGCGCGCGATGGTCGCGCAGGGCGCGTCGGTGTGCAACCTGACCGTGGGCGACTTCGCGCCCAGCGAGTTCCGCCCGCCGGAGCTGCTGGTCGAGGAGATCGTCCGCGCGCTCCGCGCCGGGGAGTCGAACTACCCGCCGTCGGACGGGGTGCTGGCGCTGCGGCAGGCGGTGGCGGCCTTCTACCAGCACTGGCTGGGGCTCACATACCCGCTGGAGTCCATCCTCATCACCAGCGGGTCGCGGCCGGGGCTGTACGCCACCTACCGCGCGCTCGTCGACCCCGGCGAGACGGTGGTCTACCCCGTTCCGTCGTGGAACAACAACCACTACGTGCACCTGGTCGGCGCGCGCGGCGTCCCCGTGGTCTGCCACGCCGACGACGCCTTCCTCCCGACCCGCGCGCAGCTCGAGCCGGTGGTCCGCGGCGCGCGGCTGCTGGTGCTCAACTCGCCGCTGAACCCCTCGGGCACGGCGTTCTCGGCAGCTGCGCTCGCGGAGATCTGCGACCTGGTGCTGGAGGAGAACGCGCGGCGCGGCGCCGGCGAGCGCCCGCTCTTCCTCCTCTACGACCAGGTGTACTGGATGCTGACCTTCGCCGGGACGCGCCACGTGGACCCGGTGTCGCTCCGGCCGGAGATGGCGGACTACACGGTGTTCGTGGACGGCATCTCCAAGTCGTTCGCGGCCACGGGGGTGCGGGTGGGATGGATCCTGGGCCCCGCCGACGTCGTCAGGCGGATGGGGAGCATCCTGGGCCACGTGGGCGCATGGGCGCCGCGGGCGGAGCAGGTCGCCACCGCCGCCCTCCTCGCCGACACCGCCGC
Source organism: Longimicrobium sp. (assembly GCA_035995965.1). Classification (GTDB taxonomy): domain Bacteria; phylum Gemmatimonadota; class Gemmatimonadetes; order Longimicrobiales; family Longimicrobiaceae; genus Longimicrobium. The sequence continues at coordinate 13,448 of DASYJZ010000245.1, forward strand.
CATCGAGGCGTACCACCGGACGATGGTGAGCGGGGTCTACGCCCGCCTGGAGGCGCTCCACTCCGGTCTCGTGGCGCTCCGCGAGCGCGGCTACCCGGTGGAGGTGGTGCGGCCGATGGGCGCCATCTACCTGAGCGTGCGCTTCCCGCTGCACGGCGCCGTCACCCCGGCGGGGAAGGCGCTGCAGAGCAACGACGACATCCGCCACTACCTGCTGGAGGAGGCGGGCGTGGCGGTGGTGCCGTTCCAGGCCTTCGGGCTGAAGGAGGAGTCCGGCTGGTTCCGCCTCTCCGTCGGCGCCGTCTCCACCGACGAGATCCCCGCGACGCTGGAGCGGCTGGAAGGCGCGCTCGCGGCGGTGGCACCGGCGACGAGCGCCGCTGCCTGACGAAAACAGGGTCTCACGCAGGGACGGGG
>DASYJZ010000246.1:0-16250 GCA_035995965.1 Longimicrobium sp.
CGGCCCCGAGACAGGAGGAAGACTTTGGGCACGACGAGACCTGATGGCTCGCCGCGCACCGCCGCGTTCAGGCGCGGAGTGGCGGCGGCGATGTGCGGACTGATGCTGGCGGGCGCGGTGAGCCCCGCCGGCTCGCAGGAGGGCGGGCGCCGCCGGCTGGCGGGGGTGCGCGCCGACAGCGCGCAGATGGCCCACGGCCGCACCGGCGGCTTCTGGGCCTGGGTGCTGGAGGAGGCACGGCGCATCCGCGAGCTGAACGGCGGCCCGCTCGCCTTCGCCATGCGCTACCGCATCTCCACCGACCAGGCGCGGCAGATCCACGACGTGGCCCGGGCCGAGGGGATCGACCCGGAGCTGGGGTTCCGGCTGGTGCGCGTCGAGAGCGCCTTCAACCCGCAGGCGCGCAGCCGCGTGGGCGCGCTGGGGCTCACGCAGCTCATGCCCTCCACGGCGCGCTGGCTGGAGCGCGGCATCACCCGCCAGGCGATCCTGGAGCCCGGCACCAACCTGCGCATCGGCTTCCGCTACCTGCGGGGCCTGATCGCCAAGTACGACGGCGACCTGCAGCTCGCCCTGCTCGCCTACAACCGCGGCGACGGCGCCGTGGACCGCGACCTGCGCCGCGGCCGCAACCCGGAGAACGGCTACTCCCGCGCCGTCCTCGGCACCGGGCTGCAGCGCTACGCCGGCACCGGATTGCTCCCGAACCGCTGACAACTGCCGTTTCACACAGAGACGCAGAGAACCGAGAGAAAAGCACCGCTCTCGGTTCCTCTGCGTCTCTGTGTGAAACGGCAGTTTCTTTTCGGTTCAGAACGGCCCGACCACCGCGTTGAACCGCCCCTTCGCGTGCAGCGCCCCCGTGCGCACGTCGAAGCTGCCCCGCACCCCACCCGCCGCGTTCGCCTCCTCCACGTCCACGCTGCCGGTGAAGCCGACGAACTTCACGTCGGCGACGGTCGCGCCGGCCTGGAACTCCAGCGCCACCGCGTCGAGCGGGTTCTCGGCCGCGCTCCCGCCCACCGCGTGCCTTCCGGGTGGGAGCCCCGCCCCGTGGATGAGGAAGCGAATCAGCGTGTTCCGGGTCGGGACGCGCTCGTCGCGCAGCTCCAGCCAGATCAGCGGCGACCCGGCGGCCCAGGACAGGTCGTAGGTGTACGCCGTCCCGATCCCGGCGCCGCCCAGCCCGCCGTCGAAGGTCGCGTCGAAGCGCCCCGGGTCGAGCGGGGGGGCGGGCGCGGGCGCGGTGGTGGAGTCGCCACAGGCGGCGAGGGCCGCGAAGAGCGCGGCCACGGGGAGGAGCGAGAGAGCGCGCATCGAAGGCACCCCGCGCGGCGAGGACGGGGCCCGTCGCGCGGGCGGGGATGCCCGCGCGGCGCGCGCCCTTCAGTACCGCGACTCGATCCCGTTCACCACCCGGAAGGTGTCGCGGGCGATCAGCAGCTCCTCGTCGGTGGGGATCACCCACGCCGCGGGGCTCGCTCCCTCGGGGCTGATGCATCCTTCGCGCCCGCCCACGGTGCCGGCGTTCAGCGCCGGGTCCAGCCGCAGCCCCATGAACTCCAGCCCCTCGCAGATCTTCGCGCGCACCTGGGCCGCGTTCTCGCCCACGCCCCCGGCGAAGCACACCGCGTCGGCGCCGCCCAGCGCCGCGGCGTAGGCGCCCACGTACTTGCGCACCCGGTAGCAGAAGATCTCGATCGCCAGCCGCGCGCGCCGGTCGTCGTGCTCCTCGGCCTCGGCCAGCAGCTCGCGCATGTCGTTGGTGAGCCCGCTGATGCCGAGCAGCCCGCTCTGCTTGTTGAGCAGCAGCTCCACGTCGGGCAGCGACAGCCCCTCCTTCTGGGCCACGTAGTCGAGCACCGCCGGGTCCACGTCGCCCGAGCGGGTCCCCATCACCAGCCCCTCCAGCGGGGTGAAGCCCATCGAGGTGTCCACCGAGTCGCCGCCGCGGATGGCGCACGCCGAGCAGCCGTTCCCCAGGTGCAGGGTGACGATGCGCGTCTCCTCGCGGCTGCGGCCGGTGAGCTTGCGCCAGCGCCAGCTCACGTAGCGGTGCGAGGTGCCGTGGAAGCCGTAGCGGCGCACCCGGTGGCGACGGTAGAGCGAGTAGGGGATGGCGTAGAGGAAGGCGCGCTCGGGGAGGGTGTGGTGGAAGGCGGTGTCGAACACCGCCACCTGCGGCACGCCCGGGCCGAGCACGGCGCGCACCGCCTGGATCCCCTTCAGGTTGGCCGGGTTGTGCAGCGGCGCCAAGTCGATGGTCTCCTCGATCCCGCGCATCACCTGCTCGTCGATCCGCACCGAGTGGATGAAGCGCTCGCCGCCGTGCGCCACCCGGTGCCCCGCCGCGCCGATCTCCGCCACGCTGGAGATGGGCACGCCCGAGTCCGCGTCCGTCAGCCACCCCAGCAGGTGGTCGACGGCCGCGCGGTGGTCGCGCAGCGCGGCCTGGCCGGTGACGCGCTCGCGGTCGCCGGCCTGGTAGGTCCAGATGGCCTCGCCGCCGATGCGCTCCACCTGCCCGCGCGCGATGCGCTGGTCCGAGTCGTCGGCGAAGCGCTGCTCGTCCGTCGCCACGAGCTGGAACTTGAGCGTCGACGAGCCGACGTTGAGGACCAGGATGTTCACGGGACGAGGCGACCGAAGCGCGGGAGGGTGCTCACGTCCCAGCGCAGGTTCGCGATCACCGCGACCGTCTTCGCGCCCGCGTCGGGCCGCGCCACCGTGCCGACGCCGGTGGAGAGCCAGAAGCTCTGCAGCACCCGCAGCTCCAGCCCGCCCGCCCAGCTGGTGGGCGTGCCCGTGGTGTCCACGCCGTCGTGCGTGACCTCGGCGAACACGTTCACCGACGGGGTGCCCAGGTAGGCGCGCCCGCCGTAGGTCAGGCCGTGCCGGTTCGCGCCCTGCACGTCGTAGCGCAACTGCCCCAGCACCTGCCCCCCCTTGAAGAGCGGCAGCGCGGCGGTGGCCCATCCCGCCCACCCCAGCCAGTCGGAGCTCGTCACCTGCGACTCGGGGAAGCGCCACCCGGCGGCGGCCGCGAAGGCGAGGCTCGCCGCGTTCCAGTGGTCCTCGCGCCAGCGCGTGCGCAACTGGCCGGTCACCCGCCGCGCGCACGCCACCACCACCGAGTCGGGGTCGGTGGGGCCGGCGGCCGACTGGCACTGCACCAGCCCCTTCCGCACGGCGCTGGTGTAGGCGGTGTCCGCCATCGGGTCGCCGCGGTCGAAGAGCGTGGTGCGCACGCCCACCGCCAGGTCGGTGCCGGCGGTGTCGGCCTGCGGCTGGATGGTGCCGACGGAGAGCTGCGTGTTGGCCAGGGCGTAGGCGGCGGGATCGGTCTGGTAGCGGCGCAGCGGGATGCGCAGCCCGGGGACGAACGACCAGGGCGCCACGTCCAGCGCCAGGCCGCGCGGGATCCCGCCCGAGGCGGCGACGTCCTGCGCCAAGCCCAGCGCGAGCGCGCGCGCGGCCACGGGGCGCTCCACCTTTCCCGGCGTGGTCCCCAGGAAGGTGAAGGCGGGCGACGCGGGGATGGCGTACGGCTTGAGGCTGTCTCCCTGCTGCGCCCCGGCGCGCCCCGCCGCGGCGGCGAGCAGCAGGGCCGCGGCCGCAATGCGGCGGATCACGGCGCCACCTGCCCCTGGCGCACGGCCACGCCGGTGTCGTCGGTGGTGCCCTCCAGCACCAGGGCGCCCTCGGGGAGCGTCACGCCGCCCTGCGCCATCGTCAGCTCCACGCGAAGGGCCGTCACCGGGTTCCCCGAGAGGATGAACTGGTAGCCGATGAGCGAGCCCGCGGGGAGCGGACCCACGGTGAAGGTCTGCCCGGAAGCGCCGGACGAGTCCTGGTCGGTCCCGTTGGCGAAGAGCGTCCACCCGGCGTCGCCCGGCCGCTGGTACCAGAGCCGGTAGACCACCACCTGCGGCGAGTCGATGCGTACGTTGGCCTGGAGCGGCTGGGTCGGGTCCATCCGGTTCTCCGGGAATGGGATCGGGGGCGGGAGCGCGCGAACGGTCGGGAGAGAAGGAATGGGGGAGGACGGGAGGCCGCGGGACGGTTCAGCCCGGCTCTCCCGCGGCCTCGGCCAGCTCCATCCCCCGCTCCGCCAGCGCCTGGTGCAGGCGCCGGGAGACGAAGGTGCTCCAGGAGCCGTTGGGGACGAGCCCGTGGTCGGACTGGAAGCGCCTGAGCGCGGCCAGGGAGCGCGCGCCCCACTGCCCGTCGGCGCCGGTGGGGCCCAGGTCGATGCCGAGGGCGAGGAGCGCGCGCTGGCGCTGCAGCACGGTGCGCGTCGGCGTCCAGACGTCGACGATCTCGCGGCCGGGGTAGATGCCGCCCAGCACGCGGGCAAAGGGGAAGCCGCTGGGGTCCACCTTGTAGCCAGGGCAAAGGTCGTGGTGGCCGTGGTGGTCGTCGGGGCCGATGTTCGGCCAGCGGGCGACGATCTCGCGCCCCACCTCGATCATCATCTCCACCTGCTCGTCCGTCCACGGCTGCACGCGGATCGGCTTCCCCTCGGGGGTGGCGGCGTCGATCCAGTCGTCCTCCGCCATCCCCGGCGAGGTCGCGTAGCCGATGCTCACGGTCTCCACGCCGATGGTGGAGCGGCTCCCCTTGTAGTCGGGCGAGCCGAGCGGGCGGCCGTCCCAGCGCAGCGTCTGGTTCTTGCCGGCGTGCCAGGAGCGGTTCTCCAGCGCCACGTAGCGGTCCACCCCCTCGCCCAGGGTGCGGCCCACGGCGTAGTGCGCCGACGCTTCGCCCTTCCGCTCCGCGTTGCGGCCGCCGAGCAGCCGGCGGCAGAGCTCCAGGTCCCAGGTGACGGTCCAGTGCCAGGTGACGCCCAGCGGGTGGCCGCCGATCGACTCGGGCCACCCGGCGCTCACCGCCTGCCCGTCTTCAAGCGGGATCATGGCGCTCTCGTCGATGATGAACGGGCGGAGAGCGGGTTCGACGACAGTCATCTACGGGGTTCGACCGGGGCGCGGACAGGGATCAGCGGGCTCGCGAAACATCGCCCGGAGGACGGGCCTTCGCAACGGCAACGGCCGTTTCACACAGAGGCGCGGAGGAACGGAGAGAACTTCAACTGCGTTCTCTCAGTTCCTCCGTGTCTCTGCGTGAAACGTTCTGTAAGAATATCAGCCCGCCGTGATCTGGATGACGCGCTCGCCCGCGATCACGTACACGCGATCCCCCGGGGCCACTGGGATGTCCGCGGTGCCGGTGAACTCCCCGAAGGCCGGGAGCACGCCCCGCCGCTCGCCGAAGTGGAAGCACGGCAGCCGCTCGCGCTGGCGCCCCACCCCGCGGAGCGTCACCGACGGGTGCACGTGCCCGGCGAGGACGTAGCCGTGCGGCGAGTCGAAGGGGTGGTGGGCGAGGATGAAGGGCGGCTCCGCGCACGGCGGGTCGCAGCAGTCGATGCGCAACTCGCCCGGCGGGTCGCCGGCGTGGCGGTCGTGGTTGCCGCGGATGAGCGTGACCGGGAGCGAGGCGTGCCGCTCCCGCCACGCCAGCGCGGCCGCCAGCGTCGCGGGAGACTTCCCCTCGCGGGCGTGGAAGAGGTCGCCCAGGATCACCAGCCGCGACGCGCCGCTGCGCTCCAGGGCGCGGGTGAGGCGCGCCAGCCCTTCCGTCGTAGTGCCGCCGGGAACGGGGACGCCGGCCGCGCGGAACGCCGCCGCCTTCCCCCAGTGCGGGTCGGCGACCAGCAGCGCCCCCGAGCGGGCGTGGTAGAGCGCCCGCTCCGGCAGGAGCACCACCCGCTCCCCGGCGAGCTCCGTCTCCAGCGCGGCCACGGCGGTCAGGGGACCAGGACCATGCGCTGCGAGACCCAGGCGGGCACCTTCCTGCCGTCCTTCTCGCCGGGAGCGAAGCGGAGATAGGGGACGGACGCCGTGGCGGCGACCGACGCCGCGCGGCTGGTGGAGGAGATCACCTGGCTGCTGGTGACCCTTCCCTCGCTTCCCACGCGCAGCCAGAGCACCGCGGTGTCCGGGCTGAACAGCACGCCGTCCGTCCGGGCAAAGGCGGACGCCAGCACCGACGCGGCCCTTTGCTCGTTCACCAGCCGCGGCAGGCGGTCCAGGTCGGGCGCCTGGTACCCCTGCCCGTCGTCCGCGGCCACCGGGGCGGGGGGGTCCGGCAGCGTCTGCGGCGCGGTGCTCACCGGTGCCGAGTTGAGCGTGCCGAGCATGAAGTCGGCCGCCGTGCGCACCTGGATCGGCTCCGCGGCCGAGGCAGGCTCGTCGGGGGACGGGGCGTCGGCGGGCGGTGCGTCGGACGATGGCGCGGCGGGGGACGGGAAATCGAATGCGGGCGGCAGGGCGGGCGGCGAGGGCTCGGCCGCATAGCCGGCGAGGTCGACCAGCACGGACACCACCACCAGCACGACCACCGCGAGGGCGACGGTGGAGCCGCGGATCTGCCTCCACCCGTTCAGCAGCAGGTCGACCAGCGCCAGCACCATGAGCACGACGGCGATCACGGCCAGGGTGCCGCCCTGCGCCAGCATCGCGACGGCGGCGAGGAGCACCACCAGCGGGTTCCGCACCCCCGAGGGGCCGAACACGCTGGGCGCGGGCCGCCCCAGGTTCCGCAGCACCCGGCGGGTCCCGTACTGGGCCAGCAGCGGCGGAGACGGCGGCGACGCCGACGCCATGGGCGGTGCGGCCATACGGCGCGGACGCGGCGGGCGGGGCGCGCGCACCATCGCCGTGCCGGGGGCGGGGAACGGGTCGCGGCCGCCCAGCAGCGCCGTCCGCTCGCACCAGGGGCACGCGTCGAGGTGTGCGCCGTGGCGGTGCAGCGGGTTGGCCGCGCAGACGGCCAGCGCGCTCTCCGCGCTCTGCAGCGCGTCGCGCCACTCCGCGGGGGAGGGGCGCGCGGCGGGGTCGGCGTGCCCGCCGACGAAGGCGCGGACGAAGAGCGCCTGCAGTGGGGGATGGAGCGCGTCGAAGCGCGGAGACAGGCGCGGCGGATGGCAGTCGTCGTGGTCGCTCGCGTGCGGGAAGAGGCCGCGGCGGATGCGCTCCTCCACCGGCGGCGCCTCGCCGTCCGCGTCGAGCCGCGCGGCGAACGGGTGGGTGCCCTCCATCAGCAGCAGGAAGAGGAGGACCGCCAGGCCGAAGCGGTCGTGCACCTCCGTGCGGTCCACCTCCTCGAAGCTCACCCCCTGCAGCTCCGGCGGGGTGAACTCCGGCTTCCCCACGCGCGAGCGGAAGACGGCGCCGGACTCCGCGTCGCGCACCTGCAGCGAGTCGGCGTCCACCAGCGTGACCCCCGAGTCGATCGGCGAGACGAGCAGGTTGGACTCGTTCACGTCGCCGACCACGTAGCCGGCGGCGTGCAGCGCGTCGAAGGCGGCGGCCAGGTTGCGCCCCGCGCGGTGCATCCGCCCCGCGTGGAAGCCCCCCGCGGTCTCCCGGCGGGAGACGGGGTTGTAGAACTCGAAGAGGCGCGGCCCCTCGGCGCGCGGCATCACGAAGCCGGCGAAGCGCCCGCGGCCGTCCAGCAGCAGGTCCGCCGGCCAGGCGGTCGCCGTCCCCTCGGGCATGGCGGGGGGATGGGCGAGCATCGCCCCCAGCTTCCGCGCGCGCTCGATCGCCGGCTCGTGGTAGAGCTTGGCGACCAGCGTCCCATCCCCCGGAACGCCGTAGACCACCGCCTCGCCCCCGGCGCCGATCTCCAGCTCGGGGTCCAGCACCAGCCGCTCCAGCGTGGAGCGCCGGCGGAAGGCGAGGGCGGGTGCGGCGGCCGTGTCCGTCATCGCCCGCGGGAGGGAACGGAGACGGTGAAATCCGTCCACATCGCCACCGGCCTGCCGCCCTTCAGCGCGGGGACGAAGCGCAGCAGCTTCGCGACGCCCGTGGCGATGCTGGCGACCTCCTGGCTGCCGGCGCTGGTGACCGTGACCGTGGTGGGGTCCACGCTGCCGTCGGCGTTCACCACGAAGCGCAGGATCGCGCCGCCCACGGAGCGCGACGCGGGCCATTTGGCCGAGGCGACCGCCGCCCCGACGGCCTCGTCGAGCGCGTCCTGGTTCACCAGGTACGGCGCCCGGTCCACGTCCGCCTGCTCGTACGCGTCCCGCCGCCCGGGGAGGACCGCTGCCTCCGGCTGCGGCACGGAGACGATGGAGTAGCCGTCCCCGGGGTCCACGCTGCCGCCGGTGGTGACGTCCCCCGCCGCGTACGAGCCGACGACGATGCCGCTCGCGATCGACCAGAGGAGCATCAGCGCCACCACCCACATCGCCGTCACCCGGGTGAAGCCGCCCACCCCCCCGCGGAAGAGGCGGCGCAGCGCCAGGAAGCCCACCATCATGGCGAAGACCCGCAGGCCGCCGGTGGCGCCGTAGAGGATGGTGAGCGCCGCCGGGGCCGCCCACGGGAGCGGGCTGCCGAGCGCGGTGGGCCCCGCCAGCCAGGGCGGGAGCGCCGCCTGCACACCGGCGAGGAAGACGGCGAGCTGCCCGGGAATGGCCGCCTGCCGCGGGAGGATGGAGACCGCGGCCGCCGGCGGAGGCGCCACCTGCTGCTGCGGCGCGGGGCGCGCCGGGGCGAGCGGCGCCAGGTCCGTCGCGCGCGCGAGCTCCTCGCTGGCGGGGAAGGGGTCGCGCCCCTGCAGCAGGCGCCGCCGGTGGCACCAGGGGCAGAAGGGGACGTGCGCGGCGAAGCGGTGCTGCGGGTTCGCGTCGCAGGCACGCAGCGCGCCCTCGGCCTGCGCCAGCGCGTCGCGCCACTCGGCGGCGGACGGGCGCGACGCCGGGTCCGTTTGGCCGTCCACGAAGCAGCGGGCGAACAGCGCCTGCAGCCCCAGGTCCAGCGTCTCGATGGGCGGGGCCAGCCGCGGCGGCCGGCAGTCGCCGTCGCGCCGGGCGTAGGGGTAGAGCCCGCGGCGGATGCGCTCCTCCACCGGCAGCGCCTCGGCGTCGCCCTCGAAGCGCTGGGCGAAGGGGTGCGTCCCCTCCATCAGCAGCAGGAAGAGGAGCGCCGCCAGGCCGAAGCGGTCGTGCTCGGGCGCGCGGTCCACGTCGGCGAAGCGGGCGCCCTGCAGCTCCGGCGGGGTGAACTCCGCCTTCCCCACGCCGGAGCGGTGGACGGCACCGGTCAGCGGGTCGCGCACCTGGAACGAGTCCGCGTCCACCAGCGTGACCGACGCGTCTTCGGGCGAGACCAGGATGTTGCTCTCGTTGACGTCGCCCACCACGTAGCCGTGCCCGTGCAGCGCGTCGAAGGCCGCGGCCAGGCTCGCGCCCACCCGGTGCATCCGCCCCCAGTCGCAGAGCGGCGCCGCGCGTCGGCGCGACACGGGGTTGTAGAGCTCGAACAGGCGCGGGCCCTCGGCGCGCGGCATCAGGAAGCCGGCGAAGCGGCCGTTGGGCGCGGTGAGCAGGTCCACCGGCCAGGCCAGCGCCGCGCCGGCGAGCGCGGGGGGCGCCTCCATCATCCGCGCCAGCTTGGCCGCGCGGCCGAGGGTGGGGTCGCGGTAGAGCTTGGCCACCAGGGTGTCGTCGCCGGGGACGCGGAGCACGCGCGCCTCGCCCCCCGCGCCGATCTCCAGCGCGGGATCGAGCGCGAGCGGCTCGCCGCCGGAGCGGCGGCGCAGGACCAGCATCTCCGAGGCGAGCGCGGCTTCAGCCATGGTCGCGCGTGGCCAGCACCAGGGTGATGTCGTCGTCCGAGCGCGCGGTCACCCGCGGGCCGGAGAGGAAGGCGGCGAGCTGCGCCTCGGCGTCGTGCGCGTCCCGCGCCTCGGCCGCGAAGGCGAAGAGCGGGGCGAAGAAGGGCTCGTGCGGCGTCCGCCCCGGGTGCTTGAGCGCGAGCCCCTGCAGCCCGTCGGTGAAGACGGCCAGGTGCCGCGCCTGCCCCCGCCACGACGCGCGCTGGGCGGCCTCGACGGCGCCGGGGGAGGTGAGGAACACCGTCTCGTTGGCGAACTCGCCCGAAGCGGGGACGGTGAGCGCGCGCATCCCGTCGCCCTCGGCGGCGATCACGGCGCCGTCGCCCACCTGCGCCACCGTGACGGAGTCCGCCGCGAGCACGCAGGCGATCAGCGTGGTGGAGAGCTCGCGCGCCTCCACCCCGCGCGCGGCGGCGGCGGACTCGACGGCGTTGAGGGCGGCGGCCAGGGCGGCGTCGAGCAGCGCCGTCCATCCCCCGTCGCCGACCGTGGACGCGGCCGCTGCCAGGGCGTCGACGGCGGCGGCCGCGGCGGCGCGGGCGCCGGCCTCGGCGTGGACGGCGGAGCCGGCGCCGTCGGCCACCGCGAGCGCCAGCGCACCTCCGGGGAGGCGGCGCCAGGCGTGCGCGTCCTGGCAGGCGACCTCGCCGCGCGCGTGGCTGGTGCCGCGCACCGAGGCGCCGATCACCCGCCAGGTGGCGGCCGGGGCGGCGACGGCGGTCACAGCTCGGCCCACCCCGTGGGCGCCAGCTTCACCGTCTCGTCCGGCCGCGAGTGGGCGACCGACTGCATGCTGCGCGAGAGCCAGACGAACATCTCGCGGAAGTCGAGCCCCTTGAGGCGCAGCGGCTGGCGGGTGGAGATCTTGGCCAGCGCCTCCATGTTCGCGTTCTCCACGCCCACCGCGAAGAAGGCGACCTGCTTGCGCGCCTCGGCCTCGCGCAGGCGCTGCGTGGCGCGCGCGACGACTTCGGGCGACTCGCCCTGCGGCTCGCCGTCGGTGACCAGGAAGATCCAGGGGCGGTAGTAGGCGACGTCGAAGGCGCGGTAGCGGGCCTTGCGCTCCTCCACCATCTCCAGCGCCTTCTCGATGGCCGCGCCCACGTGCGTCATCCCCTCGGCGCTGAGCAGGGGGATCTCGAAGCGGTCGGGGCTCACGAAGTCCTGCACCACCTGCACGCGGTTGTCGAACGCGACCACGGCGACCTCCACGCGGCGCGCCGCCAGCGGGTCCACGGCCAGGTCGAAGCGGAAGGCCTCGAGGCCGGCGAGCATGGCGTCGAGCGGGTCGCCCTTCATGGAGCCCGAGGTGTCGAGCAGGAGCACGCAGGGGCAGCGCGGCTCGGGGTTCTCGGCGAACTCTACGGCGTCTTCCAGCCTCGCCATCAGCGACATCGGCGGGGAGCTCCCTTGGGTGGGTGCGTGCGGCGGGTCTGGCGCCGAACGGCGCCGGCGCGTGAAATCTCGCCCGACCCAATTCAAAACTCAACTGCTTACACCGCAGCCACGTACGTCACCGTACGAACGACGAGGACTGCGTGTTTCTGCCAGCGACGGGTATCCGCGTCAGTCTCGCCTCAGAACGCCCCCGAAGGATCTGGAGCCGCAGTGGCGCTACAGCGCGCAAATTCGCAACCTCACTCACACCCAGGTTGTACTCCGGGGTTCCGCATTGCCACCGCGAATCGCTGTCCCGCCAGCTGAACCGTATCGCTCTCGAGACGAGCGCACTCAGCACGACGTTGCGTCCGTACGGATCGCCTTGGCCGATGTGGAGGTCGGAGACGTGGAACCAGGGTGACGGGCATCGGAGTCGACGAGGAGCGGCATGAAGGACCGACGGAATGCAATCTAACGAAGCGGTGTGGCGGAACAGAAGGATTAGCCGATTCGATGCGTGCACGGGCGGGGGACCGACCAGAGCCAGAACCGGCGGCTATGGCGTCGGGTATGAGAAAACCTGATATTGGATGCCCGTTAGCCCACGAAATCTTTCGTCCACGCGAATTCGCGATGCGCCGCAACGTCATCTACGGAGGAGCTGACCCCCGGGAGCTTCCCGGGTACACCATCGCCGACGCGTCGCGATACATCCACGTGCCGAAGGCGACGCTGCGCTCGTGGTTCCTGGGCCGCACCTATCCCAGGCGCGGCGGTGTCGCGGAGTTCGTCCGGCTGCTGACCCCGGCGGGCGCCGCGGCTCCCCAGCTCTCGTTCCTCAACCTCGTGGAGGCACACGTCCTCAGGGCGCTGCGGACGGAGCACGACGTGTCACTGGCGGGGATCCGCGCCGCGCTCGAAACGGCGGAAAAGCGCCTCGGCGTCGAGCGCGTGCTGCTCAGCGACCAGCTGCTCACGAGCGCCGGGGAGCTGTTCCTCGAGCATTATGGCGAGCTGATCAGCCTGAGCCGCTCGGGGCAGTTCGCCATGAAGAAGATGCTCCAGGCCTACCTGCGCCGGGTGGTATGGGACGACAAGCACATCCCCATTCGCCTGTTCCCGTTCCTGCGCGACACCGAGAACGCCGGCCCCTCCCCGATCGTGATCGATCCGCGGAAGTCCTTCGGCCGGCCGACGATCGTCGGCTCCGGCGTGATGACGCACGTGCTCACGGATCGGATCGACGCCGGCGAGACGGTCGAGGAGCTCGCCCGCGACTACGACATTTCGCCCGCCCACATCGAATCCGCGATTCTGTTCGAGAAGGCCGCGTAGGCGTGGAGTTCTTCACGGACGTGAACTGCGGCAAGCAATTCCCGCGGCTCCTCCGTGAAGCCGGGCTCACCGTGCACATGCACATCGAGCACTTCGAGGCGGATGCCGACGACGTGGTCTGGGCGCCCGCCATCGCCGAGCGCGGCTGGGTCGGGATCAGCCGCGACCGGAGAATCACCCGGACGGCCCTGGAGTACGATGCGCTGATGTTCGCGGGCGGCAGGTTGTTCGTCATGACGGGTGGAGGTATGAAGACGGATCTCCTCGCGAAAAACTTCATCAACACCCTCCCGAAGATCCTGGACACCGTCGCCACCACGGGTGCGCCCTACATCGCGATGGTGTACCGACCCTCTCCCATCGAGAGCATCCTGCGTGGCACGCCGGGGGCGGTGAAAGTCGTCTTGACCCGCGATGAGTGGAACCGGCGGCGTAACAGGCGCTTTCCCACCACGTAGATCCCGCCCCCGGTTCATCCCGTTCTCTTCTTCCGCGACCCCTTTGCCTTCTCGAAGTCGATAGGGGCGGCGGGGCCGCTGCGAGGGAGCGGCCGGTCGCCCTCGTCGGCGTAGCGCTCGAGGGTGGCCTGCATGCGCTGCACGCGGTCGGCGAGGGACTCGCTGGAGACGGCGTTGCGGGTGCGGTCCACCAGCAGCGGGAAGGCGAGCGGCGGTGTGCGCGGCGGCTCGGTAATCACCACGCGGCTGGCGGAGAGACGCTCCAGCGTGCGGCCCAGGCGGCTGCTCTCCAGCTGCCGCTCCAGCACCTCGCGGTGCGCCTGGCTCACCAGCAGGTTGCCCGGGTCGTAGCGGGTGAACACGTCGAAGAAGAGCCCGCTGCTCGCCTGGATCTGCCGCGTGCTCTTGTTCGCCCCCGGGAAGCCCTGGAACACCAGCCCCGCCACCCGCGCGATCTCGCGGAACTGCCGCCGCGCCATCTCGGTGGCGTTCAGCGACGCCGGCACGTCGTCCAGCAGGTCGGTCGGGCGCAGCAGCCCGGCGGCGAGCGCCTCCTCCAGCGGCGCGGGCTCGGGGCTCAGCAGCTCGATCCCGTAGTCGTTGGACGCCAGGGTGAAGGAGATGGGGGTCAGCAGCGACAGCCGGTACGCCAGCAGCGCCCCCAGCCCCTCGTGCACCAGCCGCCCCTCGAAGGGGAAGACGAAGAGGTGGTGCCCCTCGCGCGTCTTCACCCGCTCGATCAGCAGCTCGTCGGCGCGGGGGACGCGCGACCAGCGGGCCTGGATCTCCAGGATCGGCCGCACCGCCTCCATCTCGCGCCCGCGGAACTCGCCGCTGGACGCCTCTTCCAGCCGCCGCCGCAGCGCCGCCGCCAGCTCGGTGGAGAGCGGCATCCGGCTCCCCATCCAGCGGGGGATGGCGCCGCGCGAGCTGGCGGCGCGGCGCACCCACGCCTTCATGTCGCGGACCCGCACGAACTCCAGCGGCTTGCCGGAGAAGAAGAAGCGGTCCCCCGGCCTGAGCCGCGCGATGAAGCTCTCCTCCACCGTCCCCAGCCGCGCCCCGCGCAGGTACTGCACGGCGATGGCGGCGTCGCTCACGATGGTGCCGATCCCCATCCGGTGGCGTCGCGCTACCTGGCGGCTGTCCACCGTGTAGACGCCGTTCGTTTCCACCACCCGCTGGAACTCCGGGTACGCCCGCAGCGCCTCGCCGCCGCGAGTGACGAAGTCGATCACCCAGTCCCACTCGTCGTCCAGCAGCCCGGCGTAGGCGTGCGTGGTGCGCACCTCGGCCAGCAGCTCGTCGCGCCTGAAGCCGCCGCCGAGCGCCACCGTCACCACGTGCTGCGCCAGCAGGTCCAGCGGCCGCTCCACCGGCAGGCGGCTCTCCACCGCGGCCGCCTCCACCCCGTCGCGCGCGGCGGCGACCTCGATCAGCTCCAGCACGTGCGTGGGGACGCAGGTCACGCGGCTGTCCACCCCCGGCCGGTGCCCGCTCCGCCCCGCGCGCTGCAGCAGCCGCGCGACCCCCTTGGGGCTGCCGACCTGGAGCACCCGGTCCACGGGGGAGAAGTCGACCCCCAGATCCAGCGACGAGGTGGCCACCACGCAGCGCAGCCGGCCGGAGCGCAGCCCGCCCTCCACGAAGTCGCGCGTCTTCCGGTCCAGCGAGCCGTGGTGCAGGGCGATCTCCCCCGCCCACTCGGGCCGCGCGGCGAGGATCGCCTGGAACCAGATCTCCGTCTGCGAGCGCGTGTTGGTGAAGACGATGGCGCTCCGCGCGTCGTCCAGCACCTCCAGGAGCTGGGGTAGCATCTGCGTCCCCAGGTGCCCGGCCCAGGGGAAGCGCTCGATGTGCGGCGGGATCAGCGAGTCCACCACCACCGTCTTGGGCACCTGCCCGCGCACCGCGCGGCTCGCGCCGCTCCTCGCACCGACGCCGAGGAGCGTCTCCATCGCCTCGGGGATGTTGCCGATGGTGGCGGAGAGCCCCCAGGTGCGCAGCTCCGGCCGCCATGCGCGCAGCCGCGCCAGGTCCAGCTCCGTCTGCACGCCGCGCTTGGTGCCCATCAGCTCGTGCCACTCGTCCACGATCACCGCGCGCAGGTCGGCGAAGCGCTCGCGGGCGTCGGGCTGGGAGAGGAAGAGCGACAGGCTCTCGGGGGTGGTGATGAGCGCGGTGGGAAGGCGGCCGCGCTGCCGCTGGCGGACCTTCGCGGCGGTGTCGCCGGTGCGCGACTCCAGCGTCCACGGGAGGCGCAGGTCGCGCAACGGCAGCCCCAGCGCCTCCTCGGTGTCGGCGGCAAGCGCGCGCAGCGGGGTGATCCAGAGCACCCGCAGCGGCGGCGGCGGGCGGATGTCGGGGCCGTCCGGGTTCTCGCGCAGCCACTCGAGCAGCGGACCGAGCCAGGCCGCGTACGTCTTCCCCGTCCCCGTGGCCGCGTGGATCAACCCGCTCTCGCCCGCCAGGTACGCCTCCCACACCTCGCGCTGGAAGGCGAACGACTCCCACCCGCGCCGCTGGAACCACGCGTTCGCGGGCGCCAGCGGGTCGGCGGGTGCGTCGAGTCTCTGCTTCGCGGCGGCGCTGCGGGCCACGGCTCATCCCCTGGAACCGACGAACCGAACGGAGTGACAGGCGGTGGGCAACCTTTGCGCCGCAGGCGCGCAGGCGCGGCAGCGTCTCCGCGCCGATCTCCGATGGCTTCGGAGTTCCCCAGCACGCGGAAGCCCCGCCCGGAGCGTGTCCGGGCGGGGCTTCGGCGTCGCCTCGGGCGGTGTGCCCTCAGCGCCCGGTGATGCGGGTGACGATGGTGCGGGCGAAGTCCTTGTCCCACTCCGCCATGTTCTTCTTCGCCGAGGCGCTCACCTGCGTGGTGCCGCTGCTCTCGGCCTTCACCTGCACGTGGATCTCCTCGTCGCCGCGGGTGCCCATCCACTCGTGCTCGGCGCCGTTGTTCTGCACGTTGTGCCCGGTGACGGTGATCCCCAGGTCGCTCAGCACCCCGGGCACGCGCGCCGCCACCGCCCCGGCCGACGTGTTCGTCATCCCCGATGCGCCCTGCGAGGTGAGGTAGATCCCCGCCCCGGCGCCCGCGCCCACCGCGGCCGCCATGCATCCCCCCGTCGACGCGATCCCCAGCGCCAGCACCGCCACCTGTCCCGCCTTCAGCCACGTCCTCATCCTGCACCTCCTTCGTCGCGATTCCCCTGCCCCTCACCCGGGAGTCCACCGGTCTGCAACCCTGGTGCCACCGCGCACGCAAACATCTTCTCAGGCAACAGGTTACGTCGACTCCCCAGATTCCTAACCGCAATCTCACGCAGAGCCGCGGAGCCGCGGAGATCCCGGTGGTTTCTCTGCGGCTCCGCGGCTCTGCGTGAG
>DASYJZ010000247.1:0-1828 GCA_035995965.1 Longimicrobium sp.
ATCGGCTCGAAGGTGGCGGAGTACGTTTTCTCCAGCATGGCAGCGGCGATGGACTGGCTCAAGCGCCATCCGGTGGTGGTGGGTACCATCGTGGTGGTGGCGGCCGTGATCTTCATCGTGGCGACCGGTGGTAGCGGCGCCCTGATCCTGGTGCCGGCACTCTGACACAAGCGGGAGGCGCGGTGGCGGAGACACGGAAGTTCGACCCCGAGGCGGTGCTGGAGGTGCTGGAGCGCGTCGCGGGCCAGAGCGCGCCCGGCTCGCCCGAGCACGCGGCGATCGACCTTGCCGCCCGCGCACTCCTGTTCGTGCACGCCGGCGGGCTGGACGAGGACTTCCGCCGGTACCTGACCATCATGGACGAGCCGCTGGGCGACGAGGAGCGCGCCTTCCTGGAGCGGATCGGCCTGGAGCCCTGAGCCGCCCCCGCGCCGTCGCGAGAAGACGGGGTTGACCGCCGCGAGAACCGGCGCGAGGACCGCTGGGACCGGCGGCACGGATGCTCGTACGTGCCGAGTGCTGAGGAGTGCGGAACGATGACGTGCGGGCACGCGTGGGATGCGGGCCCGCCCGCCGTTCAGCAGTAGATGCCGCAGGTGGCACAGGCCGAGAAGAAGCAGCTCGAGATCGGCATCGTTCTCACTGCCTGTCCGGCCTGAACTTCATGGGCGCGGACGGTTCCCGCCGCGGCGCGGGCCGCATCGTCGAGCTCGAACGTCTCGACCGCGAGCTCCTCGACCTCCAGCTTCAGCTTATGCATCTCCGTCTCCCGAAAGGGGTTGAAGGAGATGGCCCGCCCTGCAGGGGCCGTGCCGCGCCCGATCGAGTCGCCGGGAAGGGTCGAAGTGTACGAACGGGATCCGCGGGGAAGCCCGATGCGGCTGCCCCGCGGACGCGTGCCGCCGCCTACGCGAGGCAGTACTGGGCGTAGCGGGTGCAGTTGCAGACGCCGGTGCAGTACCAGTTCTCCGACGCGGGACACACCTGCGGGTGCGTACAGGGCAGGTTCTGGCCCTCCACGGTGCCGTGCTCCTCGGGCGGGGTGTCCACCTCAAACGCCTCGACCACGAGCTTGTCCAAGTCTAGCTGCAGCTTCTTCATGAGCGCCTCCCCAGAGAGTGTCCCGTCCACGCCCGAACATTGGTGAGTCCGCGAGGCGCTGCATTATTCAGGCCGGAAAAGAGATGAATTCACGTGACGCGCGACGCGCGTCGACTCGTGCCACCTTAAGTTGAATACTGAGCTCCGAGGAACACTGTGTGATCTTCAAGGGCTGTCGCGGCCTCCGGCTACAGGTCCTTCGGTCGCCGCTAGGCTGTTTCTCCACGGAGATATCGCACAAGCGGCGACGCTCAGGATGACATATTCTTGCCTGCTCCAGACAACGGGCCTTCAATCAGATCGACAGCAAGGGGCTCCACCCCTTGCCATCCTCGCCCAGCGGGATAGATTGGTCGTTGCACGGGTCATCCGTGCCGAGGATGGATTTGGCGCGACCGCTTGCGACCTCGTTAAAAAAACGCTAAAGAGTCGGGACGGTCCGAAACCCGAACCCCCGGACCCGCTGTCCCCGCACTCGGAACGAGTCGCGGGGGCTTTTTGCATTCTGGAAGGATTCACGGAACCATGGCCGAACCTGTCTCGCCCTACCTCGCCGCGCTCCGCGAGCGCGTGCTCGTGTTCGACGGCGCGATGGGCACCTCCATCCAGCGCTACGACCTCACGCCGAAGGACTTCGGCGGCGAGCGGCTGGAGGGGTGCAACGACTACCTGGTGATCACCCGCCCCGACGTGATCGAAGAGATCCACGCGGGCTACATGGAGGCCG
>DASYJZ010000248.1:0-7969 GCA_035995965.1 Longimicrobium sp.
GCCGGACGGCACCCGAACCCCATCACCCGAAAGACCGATGCGGGCCACCCTCCTGACCCTCGCCGCGCTCGCGGCCCTGCTCGCGGGGTGCCGGCAGAAGCAGGCGAACGCCGCCATCCCGCGGCAGCGGTTCGTGCTGGCGAACGTGGACATCCGCTCGGTGCCCGACACCGCGCCGAAGGGCGACAGCCTGCGCAAGGCGGCGCTGAAGAAGCACCGCGTGACCGAGGCCGACCTGCGGCGCTTCGTGGACGTGCACGGACGCAGCCCCGAGTACCTGGCCGACGTCTGGCGCGAGGTCTCCGACAGCGTGCAGAAGCGCTACGAGCGCAGCTTCCCGTCGCGTCCGGACGGCCCCCCGCCGGGCGTCGGCATCCCCGGCACCAACACGCAGCCCGTGCTCCCCGCCGGCCCGCCGCGGAACCTGCCGCCGGTGGCGCGTGGCGGCGACGCGAAGACGCCGACCCCGCCGCCGGACCAGCCGCCTCCGCCCGTCACCGAGCCCCCGCGCCCGATGGTCCGCGGCCAGCTCCCGCCGCCGCCCCTGCGCAAGCCCCCCGTCGACCGGCCGGCCGACGTGCGCCACCCCATGACGCGCCCCGGCCAGCGCCCGCTCGCCCCCATCGACTCGCTCGAGCGCCGGCGGTAGGCAGCGACGCACCGTACGACGAGGAGACGCGGAGAGGCCGGTGCGCCCCTCCGCGTCTCTGCGTTCCGCGTGAGATGATACCGCCGTTGCCGTCGCCCGGCTACGCGCCCGGCCACAGGATGGAGAGCGCAGCGGTGCACGTCGCGAGCACCCCCGGGATCACCTGCGCGATCGAGAAGGCGATGACCGCGCCGAGCGGGAGGGCGGCGGTCGCGGAGGGGGTCAGGAGTGTCGCCATGATAGGACAGCGGAACGGGTTGCGGCAGATCGGCGGCAGGGGGGCGAGACGGAACAATGCGCAAGAACGGCTGCGGCGTCCAGGCGTTTTCTTCGCGTGCGCGCGGTTAGCGGAAGGCTTGGCGAGGTGCCAGGGCGGCGGCGCGGGTTTTGAAATTCACCGGCTGGCAGCGGCCGCGCCTGCACGGAGCGGCATCGACCCATCGATCCTGCCAACGGAGATCATACCCATGCGCGGTTCCCTCAACGCCTGCGCGCTCCTCCTCTCCGGAGCGCTGCTGTCCGGCTGCGGCGACTCCACCTTCGTGCAGGACCAGCTCGGCTGCAACGACGTGCGTGGCTTCTCCGTGGGCTCCAGTGCCAGCGGCCGGCTGAGCACCGGCGACTGCCAGCTCCAGGACGGCTCGGCGGTGGACTACTACCGCGTGAGCGTCAGCGGCAGCCGCACCCTGCACGTGCTGCTCTCCTCGAGCGAGATCAACCCCTACGTGGTGATCATGGACCGCAACGGGACGGTGGTCGCCGACGAGGACAACGGCGGCACCGGCTACTCCGAGCTGCTGGCGAACCTCCCCTCCGGCACCTACTACATCGCCGCCACCTCGTACGCCGCCGGCGACTACGGACAGTACCTCCTCGAGACGCAGTACCAGTAGCGGCGCGATTCCGGATCTCACATCCTGAAAAAGAATGGGTCTCACACGGGGTCAACGGGGTCAACGGGGAGATGTTCACCGTTGACTCCGTTGACCCCGTGTGAGACCAGGCAGGTTACACCGTCAGGAACATCGTCTTGCCGCGGATTTGTTGCGGCGTGTCCGGCCTCATCGTTCCAGGCTGATACTGGCTCCCGGGCCGGAATCAGGGGATGACCGGGGCGCGGCTGCGCTCCTCCAGGTCGCCCCAGTTGAGCTTGCGGCGGAGGGTGGAGAAGAAGGTCTGGCCGGGGAAGCGCACCAGCCGCACCGGGTTGGGCGCGCGGCTCACCACGATGCGGGCACCCGGAAGCAGCCGCTCGTGCTCCTGGCCGTCGATGGTGAGGATCAGCTCCTCGGTGGGCGAGAGCACCTCCACCGTTACCGTCTCGTCCGCCGGGAGCACCAGGGGGCGCACGGAGAGGGTGTGCGGGCAGATCGGCGTGGCGACGATGCAGTGCACGCTGGGGGAGACGATGGGCCCGCCGGCGGAGAGCGAGTAGGCGGTGGAGCCCGTCGGTGTGGAGAGGATGATCCCGTCGGCACTGTAGGTGCCCACCTCCTCGCCGCTGGCGCGCACCAGCAGGCGGATCACCCGCGCGGCGCCGCCCTTGTGCAGCACCGCGTCGTTCAGCGCCAGGTGCTCGCCCCCGTCCCCGCCGTCGGCGCGGGAGAAGCGGATCGCGAGCGCCATCCGCTCGTCCAGCTCGTACTCGCCCGCGAACCACAGCCCCAGCGCGCGTTCCATCTCCTCCGGCGCCGCCGAGGTGAGGAAGCCCAGGTGCCCCAGGTTGATCCCCAGCACCGGCGTGCGGCCGTGCGCCACCACGCGCGCACCGCGCAGCAGCGTGCCGTCGCCGCCCAGGGTGAGCAGCAACTCCAGCGAGGGCACCACCTCGGGGGTCAGCGCGCGCGCGCCGGACTCCTCCTCCAGCAGCTGGTCCTCGAAATACAGCTCGGCCCCCTCCCGCCTGGCGAGCGACACCAGGCGGGCGAGGGCCTCCACGAACTGCGCGTAGCGGGGATGCCCCACCACGCCGATGCGCCGCGGGCCCGCGGCGGCCGGATCAGGCGGTCTCAAGCAGCGTCCGCAGCGGCTTGCCCAGCAGCGCGCGGGCGCGGGCGGCGATGCCGTCGGAGGTGAGGCCGAGCTCGGCCAGCAGCTCGCCGCGCTCGCCGTGCTCCACGAAGGCGTCGGGGAGCCCCAGCGAGGCGCCGTGCACCCCCGGCCAGCGCTCGGCCACGTACGCCCGCGCGAACGCGCCGAAGCCGTTCACCACCGTCCCCTCCTCCACCGTGAGCAGGTGCGCGTGGCCGGGGAAGAGGCGTTCCAGCGTGGCCTCGTCGAGCGGCTTCACGAAGCGGCAGTTCACCACCGTGGCGCTCACGCCCTCGCGCTGGAGCTGCTCCGCGGCCGCCAGCGCGGGCGGCACCATCGTCCCCACGGCCAGGATGGCGAGATCCTTCCCCTGCCGCAGCGTCTCCCAGGTGCCGTACGGCGTCGCCGCGATCTCGGCGACCGGCCTGGGCAGCGCGGGCACGGCGTCGCGGGGGATGCGGATGCAGAAGGGCCCGTCGTGGTCGATCGCCAGCCGCAGCAGCCCGATCAGCTCGTCGGCGTCCCTGGGCGCGGTGACCGTCATCCCCGGGACCGCGAGCATGTAGGCCACGTCGAGCCCGCCGTGGTGCGTCTGCCCGTCGTCGCCGGCGATCCCGGCGCGGTCCATCACGAAGGTGACGGGGAGCCCCTGGATCGCCACGTCGTGCACGATGGAGTCGTACGCGCGCTGCAGGAAGGTGGAGTAGATGGCCACCACCGGGCGGATCCCCTGCGTCGCCAGCCCCGCCGCGAAGGTCACCGCGTGCGCCTCGGCGATGCCGACGTCGAAGAAGCGCTCGGGGTGCTTCTTCTCGAAGATGTCCGTCCCCGTCCCCGTGGACATGGCGGCGGTGATGGCGACCACGTCCTGCCGCTCGTCGCCCAGGTCGGTGAGCGCCTGGCCGAAGACGTTCTGCCAGCGCGGCAGCGCGCCGGCGGCGCTGGGCTTGAGCGGCGCGCCGGTCTCCTTGTCGAAGAGCGCGGCGGCGTGCCACTTCACCTGGTCGGCCTCGGCGGGGGCGAAGCCCTTCCCCTTCACCGTGAGCACGTGCACCAGGCGCGGGCCCTTCATCTTCTTCACCAGCTCGAAGGTCTCGGTGAGCCGCTTGATGTCGTGCCCGTCGACGGGACCGACGTAGCGGAAGCCGAGCTCCTCGAAGAGCATGCCGGGGACGAACATCCCCTTCAGCGCGTCGTCCCAGCGCACGGCGAAGTGCTCCATCATCTCGCCCAGCGTCCCCAGCTTGCCGGCGGCGTGGACCACGCGCTTCACCTCTTCGCGCACGCGGTTGTAGAGCGGGCTGGTGCGCACGTCGGTGATGCGGTTGTGCACGCCGAGGTACTTGTGCAGCGCGCCCACGTTGGGGGAGATCGACATCCCATTGTCGTTGAGGACGACGATCAGGTCGCGGTCGGTGTGGCCGGCGTTGTTGAGCGCCTCGTAGGCCAGCCCGCAGGTCATCGACCCGTCGCCGATCACCGACACCACCTCGAAGTCCTCGCCCTTCAGGTCGCGCGCGGCGGCGATCCCGACGCCCGCGGAGATCGAGGTGGCCGCGTGCCCCGCGCCGAAGACGTCGTACTCGCTCTCGTCGCGGCGCAGGAAGCCGGAGAGGCCGCCCTTCTTGCGGATCGACGGCATCCGCTCACTGCGGCCGGTGAGGATCTTGTGCGGGTACGCCTGGTGCCCCACGTCCCAGACGAGCTGGTCGCGCGGGGTGTCGAAGACGCGGTGGAGCGCGACGGCGAGCTCCACGGTGCCCAGGTTGGAGGCGAAGTGGGCGCCCTTGTGCGCCGAGACCACGTCGACCACCCGCTGCCGCACCTCGGCGCAGAGCTCCGGGAGGTCGCCCTCGGGGAGCGCGCGGACGTCGGCGGGGGACTGGATCCTGTCGAGTAGCGCCACGTTCGGAAGCCTTCCTGGCTGTTCGCATCGCGGCGCGGGAGATGGGCGCGCGCCGTCCGCGTCCAATTTACGCTATCCAGTGAGATTGTTCAAACGGCGGCCGAAAAAACAACAGAAGGTCTCACGCAGAGCCGCGGAGACGCAGAGGCCTCGCGGCGGCCCTCTGCGTCTCTGCGGCTCTGCGTGAGATGCAATTCTATCCCAGCCGCCGGCTCAGAAGGCCGTGCCGTTCACGCGCTTGCCGGCGGACGACTGGAGCGAGCTGAGCGTGGTGTGCAGCACGAAGCTCCCGGTGGCCGACGCGTCCGGGCTGCGGTTCATCGACACGCCGTCGGTGCCGGCGAGCGCGGAGGTGTAGGCGAAGCTGTTCTTCACCACCGCCGAGCCGTCCTTCAGGATCACGCTGTCGCCGCCGTTCGCCAGGTTGAGCGACCCGGTCGACGCCGCCACCGCGTTGGTCAGCCCGGCTGGGATGGAGGCCGCGCCGCCGAACACCACGATCGCCTTCCCCGGCGCCAGCGTCGTGCCGGCGGCGAAGGTGTGGCGCACGCTGGTGGCGTCCGAGATCGTCCACCCGGCGATGGAGATCGAGGTGCCGCCCACGTTCACGACCTCCACGAACTCGCCGGCCGTGTTGCTCCCCGGCTCGTTGGCCAGGATCTCGTTCACGATCACGGTGGCCGGCGTGCCCCCGGTGGTGGTGATGGTGAACGCCGCGTTGCTCGCGTCCGTCGCCGCCGAGCCGGTGTCCGTCACCCGCACCTTCGCGCTGGTGGTGGCGCTGTTCGGCACCGTCCAGGCGTAGCTCCCGGCCGAGGCCGCGGTGCTCGCCACGATCGTGGACCAGGTGGTGCCGTCGAGCGTGTACTCCAGCTTCACGCTGGTCACGCCCGACGAGGTCCAGGTGATGGTGTGCGCGCTGCCGCCGACCCAGCTCTCGCCGCCGTTGGGCGAGGTGACGGTGACGCTGGCCGCCCCGGCGCCGCCGTAGTTGTAGCGGGTGATCACCGGGAAGTGGTCGGTGGTCGTGGTGCCGTAGCTCGCGATGTAGCTGTCGGCTCGGAACGCCTGCGCCGAGCCCGCCACGTAGCTGGCGTACATCTCGTTGCTGTCCAGGTGGTGGTCGATCAGGTCCGGGTAGCTCACGGTGCTCGCCACCCCCGCGTCCGACAGCGCCTTGGTGGGATAGGTGTAGCGCGCCGCGTCGGAGACGAAGTTGGCGAAGGGCGTCGCCTGCCCGGGGGTGATCGAGGTGTCGACGTCGTCGTTCCAGTCGCCCACCACCACCACCTTCTGCGTGGGATAGTTCGTGTCGATGTAGCTCTTCAGCGCCACCGACGCGTTCTGCCGCCGCTGCCAGCTCGCCGCGTCGTTGAACGCCTTCATGTGCAGGACGATGAAGACGACGTCCTCGCTGCCGCCGTTCAGCGTCACGTGCAGCTTCACCTCCAGCGGCGGCCGCCCGGCGAAGTCGAAGTCGTTGGCGGTGAGGATGATCTTGCTGCTCACCACCGTGGCGATGGACGACTTGAACAGCAGGGCCACCTTCTGCTCGGTGGCGCCGTAATAGGCCGACCCGCTGGTCACCGAGGCGTCGCTGGCCAGGATTCCGGTGTAGCCGGGGAGCTGCGACTTCAGCGAGCTCCACTCCGTCGCGTCGACCACCTCCTCCAGCCCCCACACGTCGGCGTCCACGCCGGCGATCACGTCCTTCACGTTGGAGAGCTGCAGGGCGTCGTCGGCGGGGCCGTTCGAGGGATCGCCGAACCACTCCAGGTTCCACCCCGCCACGTCGAGCGTGGCGGCGGTGCCCTGCGCGGGAACGACCACGAGCGAGGGTCCGCCGGGGACGGCGCGCGGCCGGGCGGCGGTGGGCGCCTCGCACGCGGCGAGGGTGAGCAGGCCGAGCGCCAGCCCGGCCATGGGACGAAATCGCAGCACACTACCTCCAGCGGGAAGGATTCGCGGACGCCACGTCCCCTTCCCACCGGCGAGCCGGGCCGGCGGCGTGAAAGGGTCCGTGTGGGGAGCGCCGAGAAGATAGCGTTGCGAGCAGCGTCGCGAAACGGGAGGATGGGTAACGAAGCGGTGATGGTTTGTCGGCCTATCCGCGAATCTGCGTGGGGGACCCGTTGCCGACCCGGCCTACACGTCGTCGGGCCGCGGCTCGGGGGCGAGCACCACGGCGCACTCGCCGGGGAGCGTCCAGCGGCCGTCGGCGAACTCCACGGGCGGGGTGCCGGCGCCGCCGTAGTCGGGGTCCTCGCTCGACCACTCCACGTACCAGCGCATTCCCGCCGGCGGCGCCAGCAGCGGCTCGGGCGCGGGGGAGAGGTCCACCTGCACGCCCAGGTTCGCCACCAGCAGCCGGTCGCCCTCGGCGTTCAGGAAGCGGAGGCAGAGCGCGTCCGGCCCCAGCACCGCGCCGTGCATCCTCGCCGCGTCCTGCGCGGTGAAGGCGGGGGTCTCGCGGCGCAGGCGCAGCAGGTCGCGGTGCAGCGCGTACGTCCCCGCGTGCCGCTCGCGCTCGCCCTGGTCCAGCTTGCAGGCGCGGAAGGTCGCCGGGTCGGCGGGGTCGGGGATGCGCGCCTGCATCTCCGGCGCGGCCAGGCTGGGGAACTGCGCCAGGAACGCCTTTCGCCCCGCGTACACCTTCTCCGCCAGCTCGCGCCCGTGGTCGGCGAAGTAGAGGAAGCGCGCGCCGGCCGCGAACTCCTGCCCCATGAAGAGCATCGGCGTCCCCGGGCCCAGCAGCGCGAGCGCCGTCATCGCCCGCAGCCGCGCGTGACCGGTGAGCTCGTGCACGCGCTTCCCCGAGTCGGTGTTGGCGACCTGGTCGTGGTTCTGGATGAAGGCGACGAACGTGCGCGCCGGCAGGTCGAGCCCGGGAGCGCCGCGGCGCTCCCCCTGCCAGCGGTAGTGCTGCCCCTGGTAGAGGAACCCCCACTTGAGCGCCGAGACCAGCTCCTGCGGCGTGCCGCGGTAGTCGCTGTAGTAGGCTTCCGCCCGCCCAGTGAGGGCCACCAGCGCCGTGTGGTGGAAGTCGTCGTTCCAGAGCGCGTCGATCCCGTAGCCGCCCCGCTCCGGCGCGCGCACCAGGTGCGTCTCCTGCGGCTCGTTCTCGGCGACGACCACGATCGGGCGCCCGCCGGCGGCCTCGCGCGCCGCACGCACGGCCTCGGCCAGCAGGTGCGGCTCGGGGCGGTCGTAGATGTTCTGCGTGGCATCCAGCCGCAGCCCGTCCAGGTGGAACTCACGGATCCAGCAGGCCGCGTTCGCCACGTAGAACTCGCGCACCGGTTCGGAGCCGGGGCCGTAGAAGTTGATCGGCTCGCCCCAGTCGGTGACGTGCTGGTCGGTGAACCACGTGTCGCTGAACTGGG
>DASYJZ010000249.1:0-2194 GCA_035995965.1 Longimicrobium sp.
CTTCCCCAGCCCCATGTCGTCCGCCAGGCAGGCGCCGACCCCCAGCCGGTCGTGGAACACGAGCCAGCCCAGGCCGCGCTCCTGGTATGGCCGCAGCGTCCCCGTGAATCCCTTCGGCGCCGGGGCCGGTTCCACGCGCAGCTCGCCATCCGCCGCCAGCAGCTCCTTCAGCCACCCCTCCGCCGCCACGCCGGCGAGCGGAAGGTCGCCGGGGGCGTCGCCGGCGCCGGCGGCCAAGCGCAGCAGCTCGGCCGCCGTCATCTCTCCCGTGGCTCCGCGCTCGAACATGCGGAGCGCCGCCTGCACCTCGTCGGGCTTCAGCTCCACCCACTCGCCGCGGAAGCGCACCAGCGGCACCTTGAGCTTCGCCAGCGCGCGGAACTCGTCGGGCGCGAGCGGCTCGCCGCCCAGCGACACCTGCCACTCGTACGCGCACAGCGCGTCGAGCCCGAAGCGCCCTTCCGCCTCGCCGGTATCGGCGGCCCGGGACGCGGGGCGGGCGTTGAGCGTGAGGCCCAGGCGCGCCGCCGGCTTCTTCCACCACGACGGCACCCGCACGCCGAACCCCGCCTGCGCCAGCAGCGGCGCGCCCTCGCGCAGGAAGTGGTAGGCCGCCTCGGCGTCGAGCGCGCAGCCGGCCGGGCGCGCGCCGCGCAGGGCGGGCTCCAGCGGCGGGAACAGGCGCAGGGCGCGCCCCAGGTCGGCCAGCAGGCGCTCCTGCGGGTCGGGGAGCGTCCGGCGCAGCACCTTCAGCGCGCCGCGCGTCCGCCAGACCTCCTCGGCCGGGACGATCAGGCTGGGATCGTCGGCCGCCTGGATGAGGAAGTCGAGCCGCCACGGCGCCTCGTCCGCCGCCGCGGCGGCGCGCGAGCCGGCGCCCCCGGCCGCCTCGTCCACGTCTCCCGGCGCGGAGAGGCGGAAGCAGGTGCGCAGGCCCCCGTCGACGGCCGGGCCCGGCGCCCGCGTCCACGCCGAGAGCGCCTCGTGCAGCGCGGCCGTGGCGCGGGGAACGCCGGACTGCCAGGGAGCGCGTGCCGCGAGCGCGGAGAGCCACTCCTCGCCGGCGGTGCGCCGGCCACGGCGCGGCGGCGCCAGCTTCTCCCCGCCGAGCGCCTGCCGGACGCAGCCGTCCACCAGCGACGCGAGGGAGAGCGCCGCCACGTCCTCCTCCTCCGCGCGGCCCGGCACCTTCTCCGCCGCGCCGCACGCGGCGGGGAGCGCACTGCGCAGCGTCGAGAGCCGCCCGGCGTCGTCTTCGTCCGTCAGCACGGGGCGCCAGCGCGCGCTCCACTCGCGGCCGTTCTGCTCCAGCACCGGGACGACGCGCCCGCGGGCCACGAGCTCCAGGGCGAGCTTCGCCACCTCGGCCAGGCCGCGCAACGTGTCGGCGACCACGACACCCTGGGGCGGCTCCGCCGGCAGCGCGAGGAGGACGTCGAGCGCGGTGTCGGCGGTGAACGCCATCGCCCGAACCGCCCATGGCGATTCGAGCTCCGCCTCCGCCGTGGCATCGCCCATTTCGGCCAGGGGAAGGTGGGGCGATGGAACGGGGGCGCGTTTGCCGGATGGAAGCCGGAGCGACAGCTCCGAGCCGTCGCCACGCTTGCCGGCGTTCCCCAGCAGGGAGAGGGCGTCGCGGAGCGCGTCGAGATCCGCCGCGAAGGGATGCGGGCGCGGCCGGGGCACGGCGGGACGCCGGCCGCGCGCCGCGGGCGCGAGGCGGAGGTACGGGGTCTCACCCCAGAGATACAGCCGGCGCTCGCGCCAGCAGGCGTGGACGACGATCAAGCGGAGGAGCCGCGACGCTTCGGGTTGACGGGCGCAACGGCCGCACACCGTGGCGGATGCATGCCTGCGCTGCGGAAGTGCACAACGTAGCCGGTGCCAATCCGCGCGCAAGCGGGCGAGTCGCACTGTGCATCCGGTCGAACGGAATGGGGTTCACGCAGAGGGACCAGAGGGACCAGAGGGACCAGAGGGACCAGAGGGACCAGAACTGAACATTCCTTCCCCTGGTGCCTCTGGTCCCTCTGGGTGAAATCGTCTCTTCGTTCAGGACGTGCCCGAGAGCGGCGCGAGCCGCCGCCTGCACGTCGGCGAGCTCGCGCTGGAGCCGGCGGAACTGGAGCTCCTCCTCCTCCGTCCGCGTGTAGCCCTCCCAGGCGAGGTTGGTCCGCTCCAGGGGGTCGGCCCG
>DASYJZ010000250.1:0-1702 GCA_035995965.1 Longimicrobium sp.
CACGGCCTCGGGCTCGGCCAGCAGCTTGTCCTGGGAGATGTAGAACCGCGCGGTGCTCTTGCCCGCCTTCGCCCCGCCGAGGTTGGCCACGCGCGCCGTGACGGTGAACTGGTCGCCGGGCTGGAGGGCCGACGGCGGCGCGGAGATGTAGTTGACCTCGAGGTCCGGGAGGGCGGCCGCGGAGGCGGCGGCCGCGGTCAGCAGGACGAACGCGGCGGCGAGCGCCCCGGCAAGTGAACGGTTCATGAGGGCTTCAACGTGCGACGTGGCGCGAGGTTGCGCCGCAGTCAGGATTCCGGCGCGAGCCGCGAGGCCCGCTTGCGCGCCAGCAGCTGCTCGTCGGCGCGCCGGACCAGCTCCGGGGGATCGATCCCGTCCGCGGGGGCGATCGCGACGCCGAAGGTCGCGGTCACCGGCTCCACCCCGGCCGGCATCGACGCGCCGGCGATCGCGTCCGCCAGCGCGGCCTCGATGCGCTCCGCCGCATCCGCGCCCGCGCCGTGTGCGACGACGCCGAACTCGTCGCCGCCGATACGCGCCAGGCAGTCCTCCTGGCGCACGGCGGTGCGGCAGGCGTCGGCGACGGCGCACAGCACCGCGTCGCCGGTCGGATGCCCGAAGGCGTCGTTGATCGCCTTGAAGCCGTCGAAGTCGAAGAGCACGAGCGCCGTCCGCGGCCGCGTGACGTCGCGGGTGGCGCGCTCGAGCGCGGCATCGAAGCTCCGGCGGTTGCGCAGCCCGGTGAGCGCGTCGCGCTCGGCCATCGCGCGCTGCTCGGCCTCCGCGCCGAGGAGCCGCCCCTTGAGCATCCGCATCACCAGGGTCACCGCGGCGACCGCGGCGACGAAGGTGAGCGACTGCGCGGGATAGCCCTCGTCGACCGCGCGCGGGTCGTACAGCAGCGGCGAGGCGTACGCGACGCACAGCATGGCCGCGAGCGGCCACGCCAGGCGCGGCGGGAAGAAGTACGCGATGAAGAGGACGGAGCAGATCAGCAGCGGCCGGACCTGACTCGACCCGCCGCCGGTCGCCCACAGCGCGAACGCGACCACGGGCATCATCACCGCGGTGATGGCGGCGCGCATGCCCACCGTCAGCGGCGTGCCGCGGGCGAATGCGAACGACGCGATCCCCCACGCGACCGCGAACGTCGTGAGGACGGCGATCCAGACCAGATGCCGGCGGTCGCTCCCGGGCAGCGCGACCCCCACCAGCGCGACCACGCCCGCGGCCGCCCACATCATCCCCGACACGTAGTCCGCGAGCGCGCCCTCGTCACGCAGGTCCTCGGAGGCGGGCCATCGCACGCGTGGACGATTCGCCATCAGGACCCGCCTGCCTGCACACCATTTTGGGAGGAATTGGAGAAGGACCCGGCGTGGATGGGCCGATCCGGGGGTAATGTGCGGCCCGCTGGCCCCGAGCGACCATGTCCCAGCCCCGGATGCCGGTCGCCGAACCCGCCCGTCCGGCGAACGGCCCCCGGAGCGCGTACGGGGCCGTCCCGGGGTCAGCGGAGCCTCTCGCCAGGAGAACGACGAAACCCGCCATGGAGGGCGGGCTTCTCGGAGTACCGCTACGGGGATTCGAACCCCGGTTTCCGCCGTGAGAGGGCGGCGTCCTAGTCCCCTAGACGATAGCGGCAGGCGGGTGGACCGCCGGCCAGTTTAGCGGTACGGAGGGGCCGTGCCGTCCGGCCCTC
>DASYJZ010000251.1:0-7385 GCA_035995965.1 Longimicrobium sp.
CGCACGTCGAGCGCGCCGGGCTCGTAGCAGCGGCTGTCGAGGGCGAAGAAGCGTTTGATCTCCAGGTTGCCGGCCTCGAGGATGCGCGCGTTCATGCGCTCCCGGAAGTGGCGGAACTCTTCGAGGCGAGTGGCCATCGCTGACGTGCTCCAGGGTGGAGGGGAGCGGGCAAGCTGAGTCCCTATGGCGGCGCCGTCAAGCGTTGGTTCTCTGGATCAGCTACGGCAGGCTCTCACAGGGGTCACAGGGGTCGCAGGGGACCTCTGTGCCCCCTGTGACCCCTGTGAGAGACATTCTGTAATGGCGTCAGGAACGATCCACTTTGCTTCGCGCGGCGAAGTTCGTGATTCGCTGAAGTCCATCTTTCATGCGGTCGGTGCCGAAGTTGATCAGCAGCCCGACGGGCAAGTCCAGCAGCCGGAGGTAAGTGAGCACCTGTTTCACGTGGACTGGCGCGACCTTATCGATGGCCTTCAGCTCGACCACTACGGAGTGCTCGACGAAAAGGTCCACCCTCAGACCGTCGTCGAATATGCACCCGTCGAACTCGAACGTGACGGCCTTCTGCCGCTCCACGTGCAGCCCACGTTCCTGCAGCAACTTGGCAAGGACGATCTCGTAGACCGACTCCAGCAGCCCGGGACCGAGGCGGCTATGCAGGCGGAACGCGACCTCGATAATCTCACCCGTGATCTCGTTCGTGTTTCGCATCGGTCGAATCTCGGAGGGAGTGAAATCGCGCGAGGAGACGTCCGAATGAAAGGCTCTGGGGCAGCGAAATAAAAGGGGATTGGCCGTTCTCCGGGTGGCGGAATACAGGCGGCACGGGCGGGGACCAACGGTGTACCGGGCGGCATGCAGGAGACCCCCGTCCTCACCCCCGCCGTGCTCTCGGGGCTGATCCGCAGCCGGGCCCTGGAGATGGGCTTCGATCGGGTCGGCATCGCGCCCGCGCACCCCAGCGCGCACGGCGACGCGTACGAGCGCTGGGTCGCGCTGGGGATGCACGGTGAGATGGGCTACCTCGCGCGCGAGGACGCCGTCGCCAAGCGCATGGATCCCATAGTGCTCGTACCCGGCGCGAAGTCCGCCGTGGTGGTCGCGCTCGACTACGCGCCGCCGGACGACGATCCGGCCGCCGCGGACGATCCGTCGCGCGCGGTCGTCGCGCGCTACGCCCGCGGCGACGACTACCACGAGCTGATGCAGGAGCGGCTGATCGCCCTGCAGGCGTGGCTCGCGAGCGAGCTGCTGCCCGCCGGGGGGCGCGCGTACGTCGACACCGGCGCGGTGCTGGAGCGCGAGCTCGCCTCGCGCGCGGGGCTCGGCTGGCAGGGGAAGAACACCATGCTGATCCACCCGCGCCGCGGCTCGTACTTCTTCATCGGCGAGGTGCTGCTCGACGTGGAGCTGGAGTACGACGCGCCCTTTGCCCGCGACCATTGCGGCACCTGCCACCGCTGCATCGATGCCTGCCCCACCGGCGCGCTCCTCGGCCGCGATCCCACCGGCGCCCCGGCGATGGACGCGCGGCGGTGCATCAGCTACCTCACCATCGAGCTGAAGGGCCCCATCCCGCGCGATTTGCGGCCGCTGATCGGCAACCGCGTCTACGGCTGCGACATCTGCCAGGAGGTGTGCCCGTGGAACCGCTTCGCGCCGCCCAGCGGCGAGACGGCGTTCCTCGCGCGCGACGGTCTCGACGGGCCCTCGCTCATCGAGTGGATGGGGATGACGCAGGAGGGGTTCAGCCGCCGCTTCAAGGGCTCGCCAATCAAGCGCACCAGGCGCCGCGGTCTCCTCCGGAACGTCGCCGTCGCGCTCGGCAACTGGGGTTCGCCCGAGGCGGTGCCGGCGCTGTTGGGGGCGTTGAGTGACGAGGAGCCGCTGGTGCGTGGGCACGCCGCCTGGGCGCTGGGGCGGATCGGGACGGAGGCGGCGCGGCAGGCCCTCACCGGACGCGCGGAAGTCGAGGAGGACGGATGGGTGCGGGAGGAGCTCGCCCTTGCAATCCAATCGGGAGCTATGGCCATGTCACACACTCGATTACTCACGATTTCACCGCGCCCGTAGGTCCCAACGGTTTCTACCCGCCCGCTTGCCATTCGCCACGCTCGCGAACAGACTACTTTAGCGGCACCCGGAACCTTCCCACTTCAGCATTGCATCCCCTGCATCGATCGGTTGTCGAAAGTCTTCCGGGAGGCGAACTTGAAGCGTCGCCGCAAGACTCATCTGCCGCCGCGACTCATCCGCTGGTCTCCGATCGCCCAGCTCGCTTGGCCCCATTCGCCGGTCCATCGCTCCCTGACCCGGATTCCCATCCGGGGCTTCGGCCGCGGACTTGGCTGACGGCGGATCTCGCGTCCCACCAGGTGTCAGCATGAGCAAGGTCAAAATCCTCTTTTTTGCCGCCGACCCGCTTTCCGCTCCACCCGGACGCACACCCAGGCTTCTGCTCGACGATGACGTGCGGCAGATCCGCCAGAAGGTGCGCGCGGCCGAGTACCGCGATGCGCTGGATTTCGACCTCCGCTTGGCCGCGCGCCCGGACGACCTGCTGCAGGCGCTGTCCGAAACGCGTCCACGGGTGGTGCATTTCAGCGGGCACGGCGGGAGCGAGGGCCTGGTGCTGGTGGGTTCGGACGGGCGCGGAGCGCGCTACGTGGACGCGGCGGCGCTCGCGCAGCTATTCCAGGTCTTCCGCGGCGACATCCAGGTGGTCGTGCTGAACGCGTGCTTCTCCCTGCGACAGGCCGAGGCGATCGCCGGGGCCGTGGGGTGCGCCATCGGCACGCGCGGCGAGATCTCGGACGCGGCGGCGATCACCTTCGGCGCTTCGTTCTACCGGGCCATCGCGTTCGGCCAGTCCGTCCAGGCCGCGTTCGATCAGGCGCGGGCCGCGCTGGCCCTCGAGCACTTCGCGGAGCGCGACTGCCCGCAGCTGGTGGCGCGCCCGGATATCGACCCCACGCGGCTCGTGCTCGTTTCGCCTACGCGCACGCCGCCACGCGCGCGAAGCCGGACGAAGCGAGCGATCGTCACGCTGGCGGTCGTCGGTGCCGCGGTGGCCGGAGCCGTGTACCTCCCCCCGGAACGGACCCAGGCATGTGCATGGGACCAGGAGGGAATGCCTCACCTGACCCTGGGCGGACCGCCCACCTGGGTGGCGACGTCCACCAGCGGTGACGCGGCCAGCCCAGGGACAGACCTCGAGATCGCGAAGGCCCGGCACCGCGCCAGGAACGACACCGGTGCATTCCCGCACTTCAAGGCTGCCGCGGAGCGTGGTGAGGTGGAGGCGATGGGATATCTGGGCGTCGCGTACCTGTGCGGTGAGGGAACCGCGCGGCGGACGGATCGCGGAATCTCGTGGCTGCGCCGGGCAGCAGGGGAGCGCGACCCGCGCGGGATGACCGCGCTGGCATTCGCGTACCAGCATGGAGTCGGGGTGGGACGCAGCCGTCGCTGGACGCGCTACTGGTACGGCATGGCCGCGGAGACGACGGGCTTTCCGGAGGCGATGCGCAGGCTCGGCGGCTCGTACCAGGACGGCGAGGAGTGGGACAGCGCGGTTACCTGGTACCGCCGGGCCATCGACGCGGGGTCCTTCGATGCGATGGTCGACCTGGGCTCCCTCTACGAGACCGGACCACGGCGCCTGCGAGACCTCGAACACGCGCGTACGCTCTATGACTCGGCCGCCACGGCGGGATCGGCGCGCGGCATGCTCGCCAGCGGCCACATCTACCAGGAGGGTGTCGGGGTACCGCGCGACTATGCGCGAGCCATGGAGTGGTACCGGAGGGCGGTCGCCGCGGGCTCCGTCGAAGCGATGAACAACGTGGGGGTGCTGTACCGGCATGGCTGGGGTGTTCCCCGCAGCAGCGAGATGGCGAGCTACTGGTTCAGAATGGCCGAGAATGCGGGTTCCGCGATCGCGAGGGAGAACCTCTCCCGCATCGACTCCAGCCTCCCGGAAGCTCCCTCCTCTGCCGGCTCGACGGCCGCTCGGGTCGCCCCGCCGCCCGCGGCCCCTGTCCTGGTCCGGGATTCCGCCTACCGGCCCCCCTCGTTGGACGATGCGGGAAACGCGGTCCAGAACGGAGGATTCCAGAGCCGCTTCGCGGAATGGACCCGCTCGGTGGACGGGGTCAGGGGCAAGGGGACGAACGAGGTCGTATCGTTCGCGGACGCACGCTCGGGGTATGCGCTGCATCTCGCCTACGAAGGGAGGGGCAGCCTCCTGTTCGCGCAGAAGGTCTCCGTTTCCGGACCCGACTACGTATTCCGCGGAACGTTCCGCGCCTCCTCGCACGAGGGGCCGATGATCGGTTTCAGCGGCACGGGCATCGCGACGGTGATGCTGCAGTACCTCGACAAAGACGGCCGGTTTCTCGGCATGACGAGCTTCTACAGCTACGTCGCGAACCCGCTCGCCAATACCCCGCTCGTCGGGGTGCCGAGGCGCGGGAACGGTGGAAACAACGTGCATTACATCGATGTCGAGAAGGAGCGCCTCTACAAGGACTACGAGCTCAGCATCCGGCGGGAGATCGAAGAGAACCTGCTGGGTGTGGTGGCCGACCAGGTACGCACGGTGGCGATCACGCTGTACAGCGGCGCCACCGACGACGGCGCCGGAGCCGAGCTCTGGGTGAGCGATCTGTCCCTGCGGCCGAGGCGCTAGACTATAGACTAGGTCGTCCGCCGCGGCCCCATTGTTCCCCGAGAGGCGACGCATCGCGTCGCCTCTCCCGCCTCGGGCGGGCGCGGCCCATGCCGTGCCGCCGGGGCCGCTCAGACCTTGGCCGGCAGGGGCGCTTCCGCGTGGCAGTCCCACGAGGGCGGGCACGAGAATCGTACGCCCCCCGAGATCGGGCAGGGCGCCTTCACGTCGTGCGCCTGCACCGTCCCGTGCGTCTCCGCGGCGTTTCCAGACTCGAACGACTCGATCGACAGCGACTCCGGGTCCAGCGTGAGCTTGCGGGTCATCGTTCCTCCCGGGTGCGTGTGACAGCGGTTCGGCCCGACCATCGGGCAGGACAGCGGAATGCACGCCGCCGCATGCTCCGCGCCACGGCGCAATGCGATCCGTGTGGACGCATTCTACGTCCGCAGCAGCATCATGTTCGGCCGATAAGGTATCGGGTCGGTGCGGGCGAACCTGGAGCGCCCCGTCGGCGTGATGCCGACGCTTCGCTGTCGGACGCACACCGGCCGGTTCTGCTACTGTGGAGTGTATCGATGGGCCGGCTATAGATCCTTCGGCCTGCCAAGTCTTTGCCGGATAGAAGGATGAGACGAGGGCGGCCTCAGGATGACGTCCTGGGGGTCTTGCACGAATGCACAGTTGATCGTGGAGATCGGTCTCAGTCCGTCGACATCACCCCTCGACCTCCAGCACGGCGCCCACCTCGGCGCCCTGCGAGCCGTTGACCCTGCCGTCGGCGCGGCCGGCGGGGGCCAGGCGCAGAAAGGCGCCGCCGAAGCGGTTTCCGAAAGTGAAGAGGCCCCACACCATGTCGTGGCGGACGGCCGCCGAGCCGCTCTGGAAGCAGTACGGAACGCTCTCCTGGTACTCCTGCACCACCCAGTCCTCGTCCCGCACCGCCCGCGCCACCGCCTCCGTCCACTGGCCGGGGGTCCGGTAGCGCCCCACCACCACGAACGCGCCGCCGATGGACGAGGCCTTCTTGAGCACCAGCGCCTCCCGGTGCTCCACCAGGTCGTCGGGGATGCGGAGCATGCGCCCGCGGAAGGCGGTGCGGCCCGGGAGCACGCTGCGCGTCCAGGGAAGGTGCCGCTCGATCAGCGCCCGCTCCGCGGCGGTGAAGTCGCTGGAGCCGGCGTGATCCGAGAGCAGGACGAGGTTGCGCTTGTCGTTCAGGAGGAAGGTGATGGGCCCGCTGAACAGGTTGACGCGCCCGGACTTGAAGGCGCGGAAGACGGCGCGGACGTCGCCCTGGCCATCGTGCTGCTCGACCACCGCGTGGACGCGGTGCCCCTCGAGCGCGATGAAGCCGCGGTCCTCCACCAGCTCGTCGTAGCCGCAGAGGAGGACCCGTCCCCCGGCAGCCACCCCGCACGCGTCCAGCGCCTGGCGCAGGATCCGGGTGTACGCCTCGGCGGAATGCATCGCCAGGCGGTCGGGCTCGCTCGGCCGCACCACCCTGGCCACGTTGAAGTCGCCCTCCCGCCACGCCCCCAGCCGCAGGGTGTCTTCCACCACGTGCCTGAAGAGCAGCGGCAGGACCTCGGGCGCGCGGACGCGGCGGTCCCGCTCGCGGAGGAAGCGCGCGGTGGGCGCCGACGCCAGGTGCAGCCGCCCCACGGCGTCCGTCTGCAGCCCGCCGAGCACCCCCCCGCCGTTGTACTCGATCATCCGCAGCCCCTCGGCGGTCTCGATGTAGTCCGCCCGCGAGGGTGCGCTCGCGATCCCGTTGGGCTCGGCGGCCAGGAGCATGACCATCATCGGGCTCAGGCCGTCGGGGTCGTCGGTGGTGCGGTAGAACCGCGAGACCGCCTTCGGGTCGTTGCGCAGGAAGCGCTGAATCGCGCCCTTCACCAGCCGGTCCATCCCCAGCGCGACCTCGCCCATCTCCCGCCGCTGACCGCTCCCCACGAAGAACGGCCACGGCTGGATGGAGAACTTGCGCAGCGACGGGTCCTGGTAGAGCGACGCGAAGCTGGACCGGTCCAGGCACGCCGGGTTCCGCTCCACGAACTCCAGGAACTCGCGATTCACCTCCGACCAGCGCGCATGAACCGGCAGGGCATCCGACAGGACGGCCATCGAGTCTCCGAATGCAGGGGGAAACGCAGGTGCTGCCGAGTCCGGCGCCGTGAGCCTCCCGGGTCTCCCCGAGGAAAGAGCAGCCCACGCTCGACGCGGCGACGGCCTCAACCGGGCGTCAAAGGATTTTCCGGGCGGTTCGTCGTACAATAAACATGCGGTAAAGTGGTATCAAGCCGTCGTCCCGGAGCGGATGGCAGGCATGATCCCCAGCCGAGTCGCGCGCTGGTGCATCCCACCGAGCTCACGTGCTGTCGAAGCTCTCGCTTTACTGGCCTGCAAGCTGTTTCGTAGTCGATGTTTGCGGCGCCTCTCGCTTTGGGGTGAGGTCGGCGGAGCGGGTGAACGAACCGGTAGAATCGTGCACATCGCTCCGGTTGATGCGCTCGTAATAGGCCGGCAGACGTACACATAACGGTTTGGCCGATCTTGCGCCCGCCGCGACCGTACGGAGCCAGACTGCGCAACGCAAATCCGGTGAGATTCGTCTACTTGGAGACTTTAGTTTGATTGCCGCAGGAGGGGCTAGCGCAATCCAAAGACTTGTTGTATCACTTTACTTAGCGTCGTGTTTAGTGACACGGCTCCA
>DASYJZ010000252.1:0-3533 GCA_035995965.1 Longimicrobium sp.
CCCAAGGAGATCGCCTTCTTCGACCGCGGGCCGATGAGCGCCACGCAGCTCGCGCTGAGCGGCTTCTGGTCGGCCTACTGGTACAACGGGCTGATCTACGGCTCGGAGATCGGCCGCGGGCTGGACATCTTCCGCCTGAAGCCGAGCGAGCACCTGTCGCAGAACGAGATCGACGCCGCCAACCTGGTGCGGATGGACCGCTTCAACGCCCAGGACCAGACGAAGCTCACGTGGCCGGCGAGCTTCGTGGTGGCGCGCGCGTACGTCGACCAGCTGGTGCGCGGTCACGGCGTGCAGCCGGCGGTCTCCACCCGCATCTCCGTCGCTCTGCGCCGGGCGGAGCAGGCTCGTGGCGCGGCCCGGCGCGCGCAACTCACCGCGCTCGCCGCCCAGCTCGACCGCGACGCCGCGCGCGCCGCCGACGCGGCGAAGGTGCGCATGCTCGCCGGCGCCGTCCGCGACCTGCGGTAGCTTCCGGGTTCGACTCCACTGAAAACGCACTGCGGGCATTCGTCCGCGGTGCGTTTTTCTGCGTCGTATTCAACGCGGCCGACGACGAGTGGCTACAGGTTCGGAATGTGATGAGCATCGGAAAAACTTATTACCAGGACCCCTACGCCACGACTTGGCGCGATTCTCTTTAGATGACAGAAACCAACTCGTTCATGAACGCCTTGGTTGCGCTCAGAATCCGTTCCGCCTCCTCCTTTGTATAGGTTGCCTTTGGGTGCATCACTTCGTTCCGCCAAGCGAGCTTGACGTTGAAGAGATTGGCCGCGAGCAAGGCGTACTCCGGCGCCTTCGGGTCGCGTTTGGGGAGTGCCTTTACGGCCTTGTTCACTTCATCAAGGATGTTCTGCCAAGCCTTTTCTTCGGTCAGCGTGATCCCGAGTGCGTTTCCTAGTTCTTGCACGCCAACCTCCATCACTCGCATCAAATGGAAGACCACAGCAGTGTACCGGTCAGTTGCAAAGCACTTTCCGGCCTCGTCAATATCACTGGAAAGATCTGGGAAGCGCGCTGCTACGTCTGTGCCCAAGAGCGTTTCATTGGCGATATAGTGGATCACTTCTGCCGCCGGCATCAGGAAGACAGAACGTTCTCTTAATTCGTCCTCCAAAACCTCCCTTAGCACGCGGAGTTGCCCGGCCAATTCTGCATAGGTGCAGTTCCCTTCGTCTACGACGGCGGCCAGCCGCATCATGCGAGCGCGGGTCGCGGGAAGGTAGAAAAAGTCGGCGGTATCGCGGCACAAGGCAACAAACGGCTCCAGCCCCAAGACATCATCTGCGGAGACAATGGAGGTTCCGACCTTGGCGTGAACGCATGCCGATTCAGAGGCGGTCAAATCCCTCACGAACTCAACAAGCAAGGTGCCTGAAAAGGGCATCATGGTGGGTAGCTCCTGTAAGCTGGTTCAAGCCGCGCCACTTCGGGCACCGTGAGGGCCGGGCGCACGTCAGGCGGCATCCAATCTGCCTACGGACTCTGCCTAACCTAACCAAGAAGATCGGTCCGTGCATACCTATTCACCGCCTTTAAGGGTTGGCGTCAGGCACATATTCGCGAAAATTTCGATCACTCATATAAGCGCGAGCTCTGCATGCAGCCGCTTTCCCGAAGGTCAAAGATCGCTGACGGGACGGTGGCAGTGTCGCCGCCACGGGGATGAATCCGAACCAACGCGTCTGGACCGGGTATCAGCCGCGCGTCCGACGTTCCGGGGACGTGACACACCGCAGGCATCGCTGCTTGCGGTGTGTTTGTTGTTCGCCGCCGGGCACCGCTGCCCGGCATCCATGATTTCGTGACGCGATGATCTCCGTATCCAACCTCGAGAAGTCGTACGGCGACCGGGTGCTGTTCGCCGACGCCTCGTTCCAGCTCAACCCGGGCGAGCGCTACGGCATCGTGGGCGCCAACGGGTCGGGGAAGACCACGCTGCTCAACATCCTCAGCGGCGATGCGCAGGCGACCGCCGGCACCGTCGCCGTCGGCAAGTCGCTGCGGCTGGGGGTGCTGCGCCAGGACCAGTTCATTCACGGCGACGAGGAGGTGCTCGGCGTCGCGCTGATGGGCCACCCGGAGCTCTGGGAGGCGATGGTCGAGAAGGACAAGCTCCTCGCCCGTGCCCACGAGTCCTTCGACGCCGACCGCTACTCGGTGCTGGAGGAGACGGTGCAGCGGCTGGACGGCTACACCGCCGAGGCGCGCGCCGCCACCATCCTCGAGGGCCTGGGCCTCCCGGCGGAGGTGCACCACCGGCCGCTCTCGACGCTCTCCGGTGGCTTCAAGCTGCGCGTGCTTCTGGCGCAGGTGCTGGCCGGCTCGCCCGATGTGCTGCTGCTGGACGAGCCCACCAACCACCTCGACATCCTCTCCATCCGCTGGCTGGAGAAGTTCCTCCACGACTTCGAGGGGCCCGTCGCCGTCATCTCGCACGACCACCGCTTCCTCGACAACGTGGCCACGGGGATCCTGGACGTGGACTACCAGACCGTCACCCTCTACCACGGCAACTACACGGAGTTCGTGGAGCAGAAGGTCGGCGACCGGGAGCGGAAGGAGAAGGAGATCGAGGGGCGGCAGAAGGAGATCGCGCACCAGCAGAAGTTCGTGGACAAGTTCAAGGCCAAGGCGAGCAAGGCGCGCCAGGCCCAGAGCAAGATGAAGCAGATCGAGCGCAAGGTCGAGGAGATGGAGGAGCTCCCCGGCAGCTCGCGGCGCTACCCCAAGTTCCGCTTCGTGCAGCGCCGCCAGAGTGGGAAAGGGGTGCTCAAAGTCGCGGGGCTGAAGAAGGCGTTCGGGGAGAAGGAGGTGCTCCACGGCGTGGACCTGCAGGTCGCGCGCGGCGACCGCATGGTGATCATGGGGCCGAACGGGATCGGCAAGTCGACGCTGCTGAAGATCCTGGTGGGCGACCTGAAGCCGGACCAGGGCACGGTGGACTGGGGATACGAGACGCACCCCGGCTACTTCGCGCAGGACCACCACGAGCAGCTCGAGGGGCTGGACCGCACGGCCGAGCAGTGGCTGTGGGACTTCTGCCCGGCCCGCGACCGCGGCTTCGTGCGCGGCCACCTGGGGATGATGCTCTTCTCCGGCGACGACGGCGAGAAGCGGCTCTCCGCGCTCTCCGGCGGCGAGGCGGCGCGGCTGGTGTTCAGCCGGCTGGCGCTGGAGCAGCCGAACGTGCTGGTGCTCGACGAGCCCACCAACCACCTGGACCTGGAGTCCATCGAGGCGCTGGTGGCGGCGCTGCAGACGTACGAGGGCACGCTGATCCTGGTGAGCCACGACCGGTGGTTCGTGGGCCAGCTCGCCACCCGCGTGGTGGAGATCAGCCCGTCCGGGATCCGCGACTACCTGGGCACCTACGAGGAGTACGTCCACGCCTGCGGCGACGACCACCTCGACGCCGACACCGTGGTGCTCAAGGCGAAGCGCGAGGACAAGAAGGGGAAGAAGCGGGAGACCGTGCAAGCCTGAAGCTCAGCAACAGAAATCTCACGCAGAGCCGCGGTGCCGCCGAG
>DASYJZ010000253.1:0-4637 GCA_035995965.1 Longimicrobium sp.
AGGAGGAGTTCGAAAAAAACGCTACGGGAGATGGTGCGGAGCACCGCCTGCACGCATCCCGGCGCCGAGATCCAGATCTGGGTGCAGGATGAGGCGCGCTTCGGGCAGAAAGGCTCGCTGACGCGCGTCTGGGCGCGACGCGGCTCCCGGCCACGCGCACCCAAGCAGACCCAGTACGAGTCGCTCTACCTCACAGGCGCGGTCTGCCCCGCCACGGGCGCCGCGGCCGCGATCCTCACCCCCACGCTCAACGCCCGGGTCGTCAACCTCTTCTTCGAGGAGCTCGCGACCCAGATCCCCGACGGCGTCCACGTGATCCTCGTCTGGGACCAGGCCGGCTACCACACCAGCCACGAGCTGCGCATCCCGAAGAACGTCTCGATCCTCTACCTGCCGCCACGCTCGCCGGAGCTGAACCCCATGGAGAACCTCTGGCACCACCTGCGCAGCCACCACTGGTCGAACCGCGTCTACGAGAACTACGCCGCGCTCCTCGATGCGGCCACCGTCGCCTGGCGCTCGGTCTGCCTCCTCCCTTCCCAGATCGTCAGCATCTGCAACTATCCCTATCTGCGTGTAGGTACGAATTAAATGTAAACCGTATGAGACCCTTTCTGTAGATGCTACGGCCGCGCCCCGGCAGGCTTCGCGGGCGCCGGCCCCGGTGACGACGGAGCCGGAGACGGACGAGGCGCCGGGGCGGGGACCGTCCGCGGGGCCGGCTCCACACCCGTCGGCGGGGCGGGCGGGGGGAGGGGGGACGGCGTCACCGCGGGGCCGAGCGCGCCCTGCGGGTCGATGGCGGAGAACATCGAGGTGTAGAGCAGCATCAGCCGCTGGCTGCTCTCCGGCTGCGCGCGGGAGAGAAGGGTGATCATCTCGTCGCGCTGGCCCAGGATGCCGGCGAGCGCCGCGTGCTGCCGCGGGTTCTCCACCGCGGGCAGCGC
Source organism: Longimicrobium sp. (assembly GCA_035995965.1). GTDB lineage: Bacteria > Gemmatimonadota > Gemmatimonadetes > Longimicrobiales > Longimicrobiaceae > Longimicrobium. The sequence continues at coordinate 948 of DASYJZ010000253.1, forward strand.
GTCCTGCAGGCCGCTGAAGTAGCCGGCCATGAGCTGGCGCGAGCGCTCGTAGTTGCTGCGCAGCGACTCCGCCAGCGCCGCCCCGAGCCGCCCCTGCAGCCGCGAGAGACGCAGCTCCTGGCGCGCCTCCGCCAGGTCGCGGTCCGCGTGGCGCTTCGCCACGTACTCGGGGACGAAGCCGAGGAGGAACGCGATCACGAGCCCGGCGGCGACCAGGGCGAGGGTGCGGCGGTCCATGGGATCTGGCTTCAGGGTGGCGGTCGGGGAGGAGATGGGGCGGACGATGGCAGTCTCCCCGCCGCGCCGGTAATTGTCAAGGATGGCGCGACCGGGCACGGTGCGGGCGATGAGCTCCGGCGCGCGGTCGGGGCACCTCGTCCCCGTCCCCTCTCCCATGGAGGGGTGAGGGGTGACGCTGGGATGGGCTGCGGTGCTCGACGCCGGACGCGGACGCGCGCTGCGGCACACTCAGCACCTGGCACTTGGCACTTGGCACTTGGCACTTGGCACTTGGCACTTGGCACTTGGCACTTGGCACTTGGCACTTGGCACTTCCCGCTCCCGCCAATCCCCTGTCCCTCCGCCACCGCCGCCGCTTACATTGCAGCCTTCCATGGCCACCCCGAAGACCCTCCCCGCGAGCGAACGGTGCGAATGACGGAGCGGGCGCGCAGCCGATGAAGATCGCGTACTTCTCGGAAAGCCTGCTGCCCCACGTGGACGGCGTCTCGCGGACGCTGGCCCAGCTCTTCGGGTTCCTGGAACGCGCCGAGGTCGACTTCCGCGTCTTCTCCCCCTTCATTCCGCCGCCCGAGATCTCCTGGGCCGGGCGCGTGCACGAGGTTCCCTACATCCACGTCCCCTGGCACCCCGAGTACCGGGTGACCGTCCCCATCGGCCACAAGATCTCGGCGCGGCTGGACGAGTACGGGCCGGACCTCATCCACGTCGTCAGCCCCACCCCGGTGGCGGTGCGCGCGCAGAAGTACGGGCAGCGCCACGGCATCCCCGTGGTCAGCAGCTTCCACACGCACTTCGTCTCCTACTTCCGCTTCTACGGGATCGGCAGGCTGGAGGGGTTCGGGTGGCGGCTGATGCGCAGCTTCTACGCCCGCTGCGAGGTGGTGTACGCGCCCTCGCACGGCATCATCCGCGAGCTGGCGGAGCGCGGCATCGCCAACACCGAGCTCTGGTCGCGCGGCATCGACCTGGGGCGCTTCTCCCCCCGCTGGCGCGACGCGGAGCTCCGCGCCCGGGTGGGGGCGGACGACGACACCCCGGTGCTGCTGATGGTGAGCCGGCTGGTGAAGGAGAAGGACCTGGCCGACCTGGTGCAGGCCGAGCGCATCCTGCGCGCGCGCGGGAGCCGCCATCGCCTCGTGCTGGTGGGCGACGGCCCCATGCGCGCCGAGCTGGAGCGGGAGCTCCCCGACGCCTTCTTCGCCGGCCACCAGACGGGCGACGACCTCGCGCGCTGGTACGCCTCGGGCGACGTGTTCCTCTTCCCCTCCACCACCGAGACCTTCGGCAACGTGATCCTGGAGGCACAGGCCTCGGGGCTCCCCGCCGTGGTGGTGGACCGCGGCGGCCCGCCGGACCTGGTGGAGCCGGGGGAGACGGGGCTCATCGCCCGCGCCAACGACCCGGCCGACTTCGCCGCGAAGGTCGAGGCGCTCATCGCCGACCCCGAGGCGCGCCGGCGGATGGGGTGCCGCGCCCGCGAGGCCGCCGCGGCGCGCGACTGGAACGCCATCAACGGCCGCCTGTTGGAGAGCTACCGCCACGTGGTGGAGCGGCGGCGGAGCGCCGCGGGATGACCGCCCCCGCCGCTCCGGCCCGGCCGCGGGGGCTGCTCGACCGGCTGTTCCGCAGCGCGCTCATCCTGGTGCCCCTGGGCGTGCTGGCCAACCTCTGGTGGACCTGGTACGCCACCGACCACAGCGTCTTCGCCCACCTGAACCGCCTCCCCCGGCAGTACCTCGTCCTGGCGCTCGCCCTGGGGCTGGCGCCCTGGGTCACCAACGCCACGCGGATGTGGCTGTGGGGACGCTTCCTGGAGGTGCCGCTGCGCTGGCGCGACTACCTGGGCGTCACCCTGGGCAGCGAGCTGGCGAGCTCCGTGGTCCCCACCTCGTCGGGAACCGAGGTGATGCGCTGGGGGATCCTGGTCCGCAAGGGCGTGCCGCAGGGGAAGTCGATCTCCATCGTGACCCTGTGCTGGCTGCAGGACTCGCTCTTCTTCGCCGCGGCGATCCCCGCGGCGGTGGTGCTCTCGCGCGCCTGGGAGCTGCCGGTGCTGCGCGCGGTGGGGCGGCAGGCGCGGGGCAAGGTGACGCTGATCGTGATCGTGGCCGTGGCCGCGCTCTTCGCGCTGCGGCTGCTCTGGGGGGCGGTGCTGATCGGCACGTTGGGCGAGGGCCCGCGCCGCCGCGGGCTGCGCTGGACGGCCCGGGTGCGGCGGCGGCTCGCGCGCACGCGCGCCGACGTGCGCGAGGTGCGGCGGCTGGTGGTGGCGCGCGGGAAGGGGCTCTTCCTGCTCACCTGGCTGATCACCGGGGTGCAGTGGTGCTGCCGCTACTCGGTGGTCACCGCGCTGGCCTTCTTCCTGGCCCCGCAGGCGCAGGTGGACCCGGTGCTCTTCTTCCTGCTGCAATGGGTGGTGTTCACGGCGCTGAACTTCGTCCCCACCCCCGGCGCCTCCGGGGGCGCCGAGGCGGCCTTCGTGCTGGTCTACTCGGCGCTCCTCCCCACCTCGGTGATCGGCATCGCCACGGCCGGGTGGCGCTTCCTGACCTTCTACGTGCAGCTCGCGCTGGGGTCGGTGATCTTCACCTCGCTGAACCTGGCCGACGCGCGCCGGGCGGCCCTGCTGCGCCGCCGGGAAGCGGCCGCGGCGGCCGGAGGAAGCGCGTAAGTGCAAGTTTTTTAACTACTTGCCAACCTTGGTTCAGCGCTGAACGACCCTCGACAAACGGGGGCCGGGGGTGTATATTGGAAGCATGAAAACAGCGGTCGACCTCAAGAGCGCCGCCGCGCAGTTCGACGCGGCGCAGCACCCCGCCGGGCGGGGGCTGCTGCGCGGTGTCTCGGAGCCGGGGGAGAAGAGACGCTCCCTGGCGGAGCTGAGCGACGAGCAGCTTTTCCAGCGATACACGATGGGCGACGGGGACGGCTTTAGCCTGCTGGTGGAGCGGTACCAGCCGCGCATCCAGGGGTTCCTGCGCAAGCGCCTGAACGACGAGGAGCGGGTGGAGGACCTCACCCAGGACACCTTCCTGCGCATCCACCGGGCGCGGGAGAGCTACGACCCGGCACGGAAGTTCTCGACGTGGATCCACACGATCGCGAACAACCTGCTGAAGAACGAGTTCCGCAACCGCTCGCGGCGCCGGGAGACCACGTTCAGCGACATGCGCCCGGAGACGAGCAGCAGCGGCGCGCCGAGCCGGCCGGTGGAGTTCGCGGCTACGGGGCACAACCCGGAGCGCGAGGCGTACCGCCGCGAGCTGCGCGAGGCGATCGACGCGGCGATCCAGCGGATGGATGAGCACCACCGCATCCCGTTCGTGATGCGCGAGGTGGAGGACCGCACCTACGAGGAGATCTCCGACGCGATCGGCGTGCCCGTGGGCACGGTGAAGAGCCGCCTCTTCCGCGCCCGGACGGCGTTCCAGACGGTGTTCGGGGTGC
>DASYJZ010000254.1:0-7538 GCA_035995965.1 Longimicrobium sp.
CGAACGGGAGGTCGGATCCGGCGGTGCGCCCGATGAACGTCTGTACGCTTGGGCCCACTGGTTGGCGGACATCTCCGACATCGACGTGGAGATCGGGAAATCCCCGGAGCTCGATGCGTGCCTGGTCAAGACGCGAAGCTCGGCCGCGATCTGTATGGGTGACCATCTGCGGCTGGACGAGCGGACCTTTTCGCTCTTCCACGAGCTCGCGCACCTTCGGCTCGCGCACGAGGCGAACACGAGCTATGGAATGGACCCGGCGCGTCTCGAATCCGCCCGCATGGCGAAATTCGAGTGGCAGGAGGTTGAGGCGGATGCCTTGGCCGCCGTCTACGAGCACGTGGTGAAGCTGCTGGAGGCGCTGGTGGCGCCGGTGGAGATCCCCGCGATACATCGTCCCGTCGATGCGCCCGTGCGACAGGGCTCTCAGCCGGAGTTCCCTCGATCCGTTCCCGTCCATCGCCTGACGGGCGTCACCGGCAAGGGAGACGGCTGACGGAGGTCGCCCTCGGGGCGCGAGTGGATCGAACACGGCCACTACGACGCAACAGGCGTCGTCGCGGCCGTTTCGCTTGGGGCGGACCGGCTGCAGGCGGACGGCGACCAACTTGGGATGGGCCTGCCGCGACGCCGATCTGCTGCTCCGGGTGGAGGACGAGGGGCCGGCGTGGAGGGCACGGAGAACCTGTTCGTCCCCTTCTTCACTACCAAGCCGAACGGCACCGGGATCGGCCTGGCCCTCAGCCGCCAGATCGCCGAAGCCCACGGCGGCACCCTCACCCTGGAGAACCGCGTCGATGCGTGGGGATGCCGCGTGGAGCTGATGCTGCCGCTGCGGGCCCCGACCGACGCTCCGGCGCGCCGCGAGTAGCGGCATCGATCGGACGTCCAGATGGCAAGAAGGTCGACGGTGGCGTTCCTTTGAAGGCGTTCGTGCCGCCGAGAAAGTGATGTGATACCCAATCCGCCTGAACAGCTGGTGTCAACGCGCCCAACCCCAACGACGTCATCCTGAGGCTGAGGCCCCTTGCTCACCCTCGCCTCCGTCGCGTTACGGATACCCGTTACCACCCAACATTCCAAGACGGGGTTCTCCCTCCTCGGACGAAACCTTCGTTCTGCGTGTTGCTCGACGATGCGGCCTCAATCGGGTTCTTCACCGGTGACAGCTGCACCGCGCCGATTACCCGGGAACCGGAGCGGAAGAAGGGTAATAAGGCTTCGCTTTCGGCATGCAGCAATCAAAAGGACGGTTGACGCTTTGCGGTGCCGAAGCTAATTTCGCCATCCGTACAACTTTGCGGTAAACGTTCGGTGCTCGTCTTGGGTCGCGCGGTTCTCTTCCTCGGCTCTCGCCCTAGGCAATCGATGCGCTGCACTCTGCTCAAGCTTCTTTCCGCGCTGCTCGTCACTGCAAGTGCATGCTCCAACGGTAGAACGCGGTCACTCGGCTGGGCAGATACCTCCGCTCAGGCCGTCGTCGGTGCCGAGGACAAAGTCGACTCCTTGCGCGTGAACGTCTACGTCGACGGCACGGTATCGATGTCGGGCTTCCTCGCCGGCGGCTCCAGTCGTTACACGGGGTTCCTCGACGGCGTCGAGTCGGCCCTGCAGAACGGTCTCCGGCGGGCCGACGTGCACTACTTCAAGTTCGGCCGTGTGGTCCGCGAACTCGACCGTGCGGGCTTCCGTGCCGCACGGACGCCGAGCTTCTACGCCGAACACGGGATCTCGGACGTCACCCAGATTGACTCGGTTATCCAGTGCGACAGCGGGGCGCAGGTCACCGTGGCAGTCACAGATCTGTTCCAGGACGAAGGAGACGTGCAATCAATCGTCTCACGCATCAAGAACCGGTGCTTCGCGAAGGGGGCCGCGGTGGGCATCCTGGCCATCCCGAGTGAGTTCAACGGGATGGTCTACGACGCGGTGGTGCCGCCATACCCATATTCGAGCACCGGAGACGCAGCGACCTACCGGCCCTTCTATGCCGTCATGCTCGGCGCGCCTGAGCACTTGGAGCGAATCCACGACGCGCTCCGTGCCGCGAATGTGCACCAGGGGGATTTTGTGCTCATCTCTCCGCATGTGGTGCGCCAATTTGAAGTGAAGATGACAAAGTCGCGTGATTCACGCGACCTGAATCGCCGTGCCGAGGCAGCGCCCGGGCACTTCCGCTTCGACGTCCGCCGGGGCGGAGCCGGCGGCACCGCCATCGCCGACATCATGATCAGGCTGAAGCCGTCCGCGCCCGATTTCCGCGCCGAGAGGCTGGGCTTGACGGCTTTGCGGCGGGGCGCCGGAAGCGACAGCGTGCAGACGGCAGACTTTACGCTCGAAAGGGTGCAGCGTACGGCGGCCGGCGTCACGGCCACTCTTTCCCTGCACGCCCCCAGTGAACCGGGGAACTATGCCTACCAGCTTTCGCTCGTCACCGATCCGCTGGATGGATTCCTCATGCCGGCGTGGGTCGCACGTCTCTCGTCACCGAACCCCACGGCGCAGGCCGATCCCAACAAGACGCTGAACCTGGAAACGTTCGTCACGGACCTGCGTCATGCGGCCTCGTCGGTCCACCCCCCGGAACTGGCACGCTGGTACGTGGACCTTCGTAGGCTCTGACCCGGTGGTCCATGCGGCCCGCACCCGGGCCGCAGTGGGCTGCAGCCAGGCTCGGCAACCGGCAATCGCATTCCGCCGCATCCCCGGCGGAGCGGCACTCTTCTCTCCAGCAACCGCACATCCATGCCGCAGAAACTGAATCGCACCGCACCCACCAACTATCTGCTCACCGCCGTCGCCGGCGCGCTTCTCTGGACCGCTCTCGCCGTGGGGCTGGGAGGGTACCTGGGAGACGAGGTGTCGCTCCAGGTGCTCACCACTGAGCAGTTCCTGGCGCTGTACCGAATGGCTCTGGGCATCGTCCTGGTGCTCACGCTCGTGAACTGTTTCTACTGGTATTACCAGGGTAGCCGGCCGAAGGCGGCGGTGAACCTGGCAGGCGCGCGCCGGCTCTGGGACGTTTCGCTCCTGGTGCAGACGCTGCTCGCCATCGCGGGCCTCGTCGTCCTCGTCATCCTCCTTCAGACCGAGGGGCTGAGCATCGGGAACTTCGCCTTGATCTTCGGCGCGCTGGCCCTGCTCACCGTCGGCCTGTTCTGGATCGCCACGCTCTTCGCGTCGCCGCCCGCAGTCGAGTACATCCCCCGGGGAAAGCGCTAGGCCCGTGTCCACCAACTATCTGATCGGCATCGGCGGGACCGGGGCGCGGGTGGTGGAGGCCGTGGTGCACGCCTGTGCCGCCGGCCTGGGCCCGGACGAGCTGAACATCTTCCTGATCGACCCCGACGACAGCAATGGCAACCTGAGCCGCACCAAGACGTTGGTTTCCGACTACCAGCGCGGCCGCAAGGCGTTCACGCAGCGCAACGACGAAGACCGGGTGCGGCTGTTCCATACCCGGATCGAGACGCCCGACCCGTTCGTCTGGAGCATCTTCAGCGCGAGGGACACCACGCTCGCCACCTACGTGGACCTCGACAACCTGCGCGAGCGCGCGGATCAGCGGGCGCTCGCCGACTTCATCTCGGTGCTGTTCACCGGCGCCGAGCTGGAGACGGTTCTGAACGAGGGCTTCCGGGGGCACCCCTCGATCGGTGCCGTGGTCATGGCCACCCACGACCCCGGCCAGGAGCCCTGGAAGAGTTTCTGGGACGACGTAAAGCAGTGCCAGGGCCCCCACGAGGCAAAGGTATTCCTGGTGGGCTCCATCTTCGGCGGAACCGGCGCGGCGGGGATCCCCACCTTTGCCGCCCCCGAGATGATCAAGTTCAAGCCCGACGCCAACGTAGGCGACGGGTCGAGCAAGGTGCTGCTGGGCGGAGCGCTGGTCCTTCCCTATTTCACCTTCGAGAGCCCCGAGACTCCTCCCATCACGGCCGATGGACGCCAGGAGATGTTCGTCACCCCCGCCGACTTCCCCATCGCCACCCAGGCGGCATTGCAGTTCTACCATGAGAAGAAGCTCGGCTTCGACGAGGTCTACTTCATCGGCGATTCGCTGGCGCAGCGGGTCGGCAAGTTCAGCCACGGGAGCCTCAGGCAGGACAACCGGGCCCACTACATCGAGCTGGTGAGCGCGCTGGCCGCGTTCGATTTCTTCTCCCAGCCGCACGATCCGGCCGTCGCCGATCCGAAGTATTTCTACGGCTGCCGCGAGGCACGGGTGGTCGACTGGAAGGCGCTCCTCACCAACCGCGACGCGAACAAGGTGGCGGAGCGGCAGAACGAGGTGAAGCTTGCGCTGTGCACCATGACCGCGTTCGCATACATGCTCGCCACCGAGGGCGAGGCCGTGCTCGCCGCGCCGCACGGCGAGGTTCTCGACGCGTGGTACAAGAGCAACTTCAGGCTCGACCCCCGCCGGGCCGAGGACGCCGGTCGCAACCCGCGTGAGGCCAAGCAGAGGGCGTCGATCGAGATGGTGGAGATCTTCGGCCGGAAGTTCCTCGCCTGGATCGCCTCGCTCGACGAGGACAGCGGAGAGGTGCGCCTGATCGACCGCCACAAGCTCTTTGCCGATACGGGCGAGCCTGACGAAAACGGCGCCGCCCGGCTCCTCGCGCCTCGCGAGCACGAGGCGGTGATCGGGGAGTTCGTGAAAGGAACGCAACGCGGGAAGAGGCTCGAGGATTTCTTGCGCATCCTGCGGGAGGTGCAGGTGGAGGCCTCGTCGATGAGCCCGGCGAACCGCTGGATCAATCTCTTCTATGAGGCGGCGCGGGAGTTCTGCGCGACGGCCTACAATATCCCGCTTCCCATCCGCCCCCGCTGACCATGCCCAAGCACCTCTACCTGCCCGCCCTGGTCGAAGGCCTCCCCGAGCCGCAGCTCACCGGGCACTGGGCTCCGCAGGAGCGCAAGGTCCTGCTCGGGATCGCGGACGGGATCGTGGTGGACGAAAGCGCGCGCATCCGCGGGGTCAGCTCGGTTCCCGATCCGTGGGCGCGTGCCCTGATGTTCCGCGCCGCCATCCGGGTCGGATCGCGGTATCCGCTGCGCGCCAGGCTGGTTCAGGAGTGGCGGGGGCTTCTCAGCCTGCTCGCCCTGTACAAGCTGCACAGCTACCGGGTGGAGATCGTGCCGGTGCCACTCGACGGCGCCGGCCGTTTCGCCCGCTCGCTGCACGGCCTCAAGCCTCCGGGCATCGAGCTTGAGCCGGGGAAGGTGTACGACTGGGGCGACGTGCTGATGGTGCGCGTCGAAGGCGTGCCGGTCGGTGCGCTGTCGCCCGCGACGCTGGTCTATACGGCCGCCGACTATGCGCCCGCGCTGCTGAAGAAGCACTTCGCCCTCGCCGACGAGGGGTACCTGCGCCCACCCGACACCCCCGACGAAAAGCGCTACCTCGCCGCCTGGCTGCACTCGCTGCGGGCGCGGCTGAACACCCGCTTCTACAAGTCGGCGGGCAACGACGACTCCAACCCCGCCATCGCGGTGACCGGCGACCTGAACCGGCTCATCTCCGACTGGCTGGCGGAGCTGGGCGTCTCGGGGCAGGAGGTCCCGCGCGCATCCGAGGTGGTGGTCGCGGAGGAGCCTACCAAACCGATCGAAGATACGGACCTGCTGGAGCGGTACGGCGTGTACCGCGAGCTGCTGCGCCCCATCGAGGTACTCCCCAGCGAGTACCACTCGGACCTCGCCCTGCGGGTGCGGCGCAACCGCACCCCATGGAAAGAAGTGGTGGTGATCACTCCCCACCTGCTGGGGAAGGATACCAAGATCTGGGACAGCAAACGCCTCACCCACCTGGGTGGAGACGTGAGGACGGCGATGGAGCGTCATTTCGCCGACGATTGGGGCACCGTCATCGATCGCGAGGACATCTCGCGCCACCAGGCGGTCTGGATACGCCCGGAGCGATTCTTCCTCACCGACACGGTGCTGGCCGCCCGGGACGGCGGGAGCTTTCTGTCCGCGACCGAAGGCGAGATGAACGCGGGCGGCCGCTTCGTCTTCCCCTTCCGTCGGGAGATCCTGGACTTCTTCAGTCCCGAGGACATCCAGCGCGAGCTGAGGCCCGCGTTCCGGGAAAGCGACACCGAGGTGGTGTTCACCTTCTCACTCCCCGTGGGGCCCGGGTCGTCGATGGAGCGCGTGGAGCGCGCCTACCGCAAGGCCGGCACCTCGAACGCCGACAGTGCTGTGCACCTGGCCGACCCGCCGGTGCTCGATCTCTTCCCCAACTACCTGGGGCCCGATTGGCGGCGGTATTACCTCTTCCAGGCCGGCGCGGGCGAGGTCGAGGCGGTGCCGGTGGTGGGCGACCCTGCCTGCGTGGTGGCCAGCCGCGACTACGTGGACACGGTACCGCCGCGCCCGCGCGTGCGCATCACGCAACTGAGCGGCGACACCCTCCTCGGCGAGGGCGGAGAAAGGGTGACCTCGCCCTTTCCCGACGGCATCGAGCTGCGCCTGCGCGGAGAACGCGAGCGACCCGCGGGCCTGGTGCTGCTCGGAACCGGAGCGGAGCGCGGCGAGCTTTCGCGTAGCTGGCGCATCGGCGTCGACTTTGGCACCTCCAACACGAACGTCTTCCGCAAGGACTCGGAAGCCGAGAACGCGGAAGGGTGGAAGTTCGACTTCCCCAGCCAGCTCCGCCCGATCACCGAGGTGCCCTACGCGGTCCGCAGTCCGCTGCTCGAGCGGTTCTTCGTTCCCAACAGCGTGGTGGCGCTGCCCGTTCCCTCGCTGCTGCGGGTGTATGCCAGCTCGCGGCGCGACGCCATGTTCCTCGACTACACCATTCCGTTCGGCGGGGAGCACCGCATCCCCGAAAACGTCTACGGAAACCTCAAGTGGGACGACGAAGACCGCAAGACGGAGTATTTCCTGGAGTGCCTGTTCTTCTTTCTGCTCATCCAGGTCGCCGAGCGGAGGATCCGGACCCTCGATCTTGCCTGCTCGTACCCCAAGGCGTTCTCGATGAATGCGAGCTCGATCTTCCGCGGCGACGTCGAGCGGGTGAAGGGGCTCCTGGTGGACGGCCCTGACCGCGTCGTGGGCGGCGCGGTGCCCGGTGACCGGCGGAAGCTGGAGGTGATCGGGCCCGTGTTCGAAGTCGAGGGGATCGCGGCGGGCGAGTTCTTCGCCAGCGAGATGACCATCTCCGATCCCACGCAGGTCGCCATGAAGCAGATCGCGGCGGTCTGCCTGGACGTGGGCGGCGGTACCACGGATGTGAGCATCTGGAGCCGCAACGACATCATCGCCGACGCCTCGATGCAGCTCGCGGGGCGCCAGATCTCGCGGCTGCTGCAGCGCAACCTGCGCCTGCTGGAGCGGCTTTTCCCCGACGACGAGGCGGCATCGCTGGACGAGCGGCAGAACGAGCCCGAGTTGTTCGCCGCCCGCCTCAACCTGGTGCTCCGCAAGCAGGAGAGCCATGTTCGCGACATGCTCCTGCGGCATGCCACGCACCCCGACGTGCTCTGGCTGCGCCGCATGCTGGCCCTGGAGTTCTGCTCCATCGCCTT
>DASYJZ010000255.1:0-6893 GCA_035995965.1 Longimicrobium sp.
CGCGGAGCCGCAGAGGAGCCGCCGCCGCTTCTCTGCGGCTCCGCGGCTCTGCGTGAGATTGCTTTTTGCTTTTATCTTCTGTTGAACGCGGCAGAAACGCCGGCGCCGGTTCGTTCCGAGGGAAACGGACGGACACGGAGCCTGCGACGCGGGAGGCGGCGATGCGCGGCACGATCCCGGAGGGACGGTTCGGGGCGACCACGGCGGAGATCAACGTGACGCCGATGATCGACGTGATGCTGGTGCTGCTCATCATCTTCATGGTCATCACCCCCGGCCTGGTGCGCGCCACCCTCCCCGCCGCGCACACCTCCACCTACGAGCGGGAGCGCCATCCCACCCTGATCGTCGACGCCCGCGGCGCCTATTCGATCGACGTGGGGCGGCGCTTCGAGGCGGTCCCCGACGCGCGGCTGCAGGCGCGGCTCGCGGAGGTCTACGCCGCCCGCCCCGTCGACCACGTCCTCTACCTGAAGGCCGACCGCGACGCCAGCTACGCCCGCGTGCTCACCGCGCTCGACGCCGCGCGGGCGGCGGGCGTGACGCGCATCGGCGCGGTCACCGAGCAGCCGCCGGCGAAGGCGCGGCACTGATCCTTCGGCATCCTCCATCCACCGAACCGCGGAGGCGCAGATGGCGATGGGAATGTCGGGACGCAGGGGCGGCATGTCCGCCGCGATCAACGTGACGCCGATGATCGACGTGCTGCTGGTGCTGCTGATCATCTTCATGGTCGTGCAGCAGGGGCTGCGGAAGGGGATCGACGCGCAGGTGCCGCCGCCGCGCGTGCCCGCGGACGAGCCGCACGTCGATCCCGGGGCGATCGTGCTGGAGGTGCTCGGGGGCGGGCGCTACGCCATCAACCGCCAGCCGGTGGGCGCGGAGGGGCTCCAGTCCGCCGTCGCCCGCACCTTCGCCGGGCGGCCGCGCAAGGTGCTGTTCGTGAAGGGCGGCGAAGGGCTGACCTACGGCGAGGTGGTCGCCGCGGTGGACGCGACCCGCGCGGCCGGGGTGCAGGTGGTGGGGCTGGTGCCGCGGCCCGGCGGGGCGTGACGGCCCGGACTCGAGTCCTTGCGTAGACCGCGCGGCCGGCGGCATACTGTCGGCCGGATCGTGGCGCCGCTCCCTGAGCCTCATGGGGCGGCGTCTTTCGTCCCGGTGCCGCGGCCACGCTCCGCACGGACCCCCCACCCGTCCACACCCGTCGCGCGACATGCTGAAGTTCCTCAAACGCCTCTCGCTCACCCACTGGATCCTGATCGCCATGGGCATCGGGATCCTGGTGGGGCTCAGGTACCCCGTGAGGCCCGGCGGCGGCTTCGAGGCCACGCAGCTCAAGCCGCTCTCCACCATGTTCCTGCGGATGATCAAGTCGATCATCGTGCCGATCATCTTCAGCACGCTGGTGATCGGGATCGCGGGGCACGGCGACGACATGAAGCGGGTGGGGCGGCTGGCGCTCAAGTCGCTGATCTACTTCGAGATCGTCACCACCATCGCGCTGTTCATCGGCCTGGCGGCGGTGAACATCACCAGGCCGGGGGTGGGGATCCGGCTGTCGGCGCCGGCAGACGCGGGGCAGGAGCTGGCCGCCAAGGGGCACGAGCTGAACATTGGGAGCTTCCTGGAGCACCTGGTGCCGCAGAACTTCGTGGAAGCGGCGGTGCACAACGAGGTGCTGCAGATCGTCTTCTGGTCGGTGCTCTTCGCGGTGGCGCTCTCGCAGGTGCGCGGCCGGCCCAAGGAGCTGATGCTCGGCTTCTGCGAGGCGCTGGCGGAGATCATGTTCAAGTTCACCGCCATGATCATGCGCTTCGCCCCCATCGGCATCGGCGCGGCGATCGCGGTGACGGTGAGCCACAGCGGGATCGGCGTGCTGAAGAACCTGGCGATGCTGATCGGCACGCTGTACGGCGCGCTGGTCGTCTTCGTCCTGCTCGTCTTCCTCCCCATCGCGCTGCTCGCGCGGGTGCCGATCCGCAAGTTCCTCCAGGCCGTCCGCCAGCCGGCGCTGATCGCCTTCTCCACCACCTCGAGCGAGGCGGCGCTGCCGCGCGCCATGCAGGCGATGGAGGCGATCGGCGTCCCCCGGCGCATCGTGGCCTTCGTGATGCCCACGGGCTACTCCTTCAACCTCGACGGCACCACGCTCTACCTGTCGCTGGCCTCGGTGTTCGTGGCGCAGGCCGCGGGGCACCCGCTGACCTTCGGGCAGCAGCTGATCATGATGTTCACGCTGATGGTCACCTCGAAGGGCGTGGCCGCGGTGCCGCGCGCCTCGCTGGTGATCCTCTCCGGCACCCTGGCCACCTTCGGCCTGCCGCTGGAGGGGGTGGCGGTGATCCTGGGCGTGGACGAGCTGATGGACATGGGGCGCACCACCGTGAACCTGGTGGGGAACTGCCTGGCCACGGTGGTGATGGCGCGCTGGGAGGGCGAGTACGACCCCGACGCGCCGGTGATCCCTCCCGAGGAGTCGCCGCGGGAGCTGGGGATCACGCAGGAGCCCGGCGTCGGCCGCATCCCCGACCACCGGCCGATGGCCGGCGACAGCTGACGGCAACGGCATCCTCTCACAGGGGCCACAGGGGACACGGAGGAACTCCCCGGTGATCCCTGTGGCCCCTGTGAGAGCCCAATCGGTGTGGCCCTTGTTGCGGCGGGCGCGGCGGGGCGCGTAGTTTCGCGCAACCCTGGCGGGAAGCGTTCCCCGTCGTTGCGTTCCTGGGAGGATCCCCTCCTCTCAGCCGGTCCCCTTCTTCCGCTCGGCCCCCATGCACGCACTCTTCCGCAGGAAACCGATCACCGAGCTTCGCAACGACCTCGCGGACCCGCAGACCGGGGAGGAGCACGGGCTGCGGCGCTCGCTGGGCGTGTGGCAGCTCACCGCCCTGGGGATCGGCGCCATCATCGGCGCGGGGATCTTCTCGGGCGCCGGCACGGCCGTCTCGGGCGGGCCCAACCACCTGGGCGCCGGGCCCGGGCTGGTGGTGTCGTACGTGCTGGTGGCCATCGCCTGCGGCTTCGCGGCGCTGTGCTATGCCGAGTTCGCGTCGCTGATCCCGCAGGCGGGGAGCGCCTACACCTACGCCTACGCCACGCTGGGCGAGCTGGTGGCGTGGATCATCGGGTGGGACCTGATCATCGAGTACGCGGTGGGGAACATCGCGGTGGCGGTGAGCTGGTCGGCGTACTTCGTCACGCTGATCGAGGGCTTCGGCATCCACATGCCCGCGTGGCTCTCCACCGACCCTCGCACGGCGTTCCAGGGGTTCCAGGCGCTGCAGGCGGCGCCGGGAACCGCCGACACCACGGTGATCGGCGCCGCGCAGGCGTGGCAGACCGCGCCGCACCTGTTCGGGTTCCCGGTGATCATCAACCTGCCGGCGGTGCTGATCGTGGCGCTGATCACCTGGATCCTGGTGATCGGCATCCGCGAGAGCGCGTGGGCCAACACGGTGATGGTGATCCTGAAGCTGGGAATCCTCTTCTTCTTCATCGTCATCGGGTCGTTCTGGGTGAAGCCCGCGAACTGGCACCCCTTCATGCCCAACGGGTGGCAGGGGGTCTTCTCGGGTGCGGCGCTGATCTTCTTCGCCTACATCGGCTTCGACGCGGTGTCGACGGCGGCCGAGGAGGCGCGCGACCCGCAGCGCGACATGCCGCGCGCCATGATCATCTCGCTGGCGGTCACCTCGGTGATCTACATCGTGGTGACGCTGGTGATGACGGGGCTGGTGCCGTGGAACTCGCACGGCAGCGCCGATCCGCTGGCGGCGGCGTTCACGGAGCGCGGCTACGACTGGGCGGCGGGGATCATCTCCTTCGGCGCCATCATCGCCATGGCCTCGGTGCTCCTGGTGTTCCAGATGGGCCAGCCGCGCATCTTCTACTCCATGGCGCGCGACGGGCTGCTGCCGCCGTTCGCCGCGAAGCTGCATCCGAAGTACCGCACGCCGCACGTGACCACCCTCCTGACGGGCGGGTTCGTGGCGTTCTTCGCCGCCTTCGCCAACATCAACGAGGTGATCGAGCTCACCAACATCGGCACGCTGTTCGCCTTCGTGCTGGTGGCCATCGGCGTGCTGGTGCTGCGCCTGCGCGATCCCGGGCGGCACCGGCCGTTCCGCACCCCGCTGGTGTGGGTGGTGGCGCCGGCGGCGGTGCTGTCGTGCGGGTTCCTGATGTACCAGCTCCCGAAGATCACCTGGATCCGCTTCGGCATCTGGCTGGCGGTCGGCCTGGTCTTCTACTTCCTCTACGGCTACCACAAGAGCATCCTCGGCCGCGCCGGTCCGGCGGTCCCGCCCGCGAGCTGAGCCGCAACGGCCGGCGAATCATCGAAGGCGGCGCTCTCACGGGCGCCGCCTTCTTCCTTTCAGCAACCCAAAAGCAACAACAATCTCACGCAGAGCCGCGGAGCCGCAGAGGAGACGCCGCGGTTTTCTCTGCGGCTCCGCGGCTCTGCGTGAGATATTCTCTGGCTGGGCATCAGAATTCGTAAACCTATGGGAAAGGCGCGTTTGAAAGAGTACGGAGTGGCCGGCAACTAGTACGGAGTTTCCGTTGTTTCGGGTATTGTTCGGTATTATTCTCCGGGTCGCGAGGCGCCCTCTTTCCGCCTCCGCTGTCACGCCCGTGTTCACCCGGAGGCCCGATGGGGAGCGCAGCCGAACGCCTGGACCGGGTGCGGACGGAGCTGGAGAAGCGCTTCGGCGCCGCGATCCGGCCGCTCCCCGGCGCCGCGCCGGCTCCGGGGCGCGACGGCTTTCGCGTGGGGGTGCGCGCGCTCGACCAGCTCCTCCCCGGTGGGGTGCCGCGCGGCGCCGTCACCCTGTGGACGGGCGAGGCGACCGCGGGGCGCACCGCGGCCGTGCGCGCGCTGGTGGAGCGCGCCCGGCGGCACGCGCTGGTGGCAGTCGTCGACGCCACCCTCACCCTCGACCCCGCCGCCTGGTGCGGCGAAGACGGCGGCTCGCCGCCCGGGGTGTGGGTGGCCCGCCCCCCCGCGCCGGGGCACGAGGAAGAGGGAGCGTGGGTGGCCGAGTCGCTGCTGCGCACGGGCGCCTTCGGCCTGGTGGTGCTCGACGGGCCGCTCCCCGACGCCACCGCCGTGCACCGGCTGCGCGCGCTGGCCCGCGAGACCGGCGCGGCGCTGCTGGTGAGCGCCGGCGGCGGAGCGGCGTGGCGCGCCGACGTGCGGCTGGAGTTCCGCCGCGCGCCCGGCGCGGAGCCGGGGCTCGGCACCGGCGCGCGCTTCCGCGGGCGCGCGGGGGTGCGGCTGGCGAAGGACGCCGGCGCCCGGACGGGGGAGCGCGAGGTGGAGCTGGTGCACGAGCCCACCAGCCGCCTCCCGCTCCACTTCGCCCCCGACCGCCGCGCCGCCGCCCGGCGATGAGCGAACGACGACCAGTCCGTAGAAGCGGAGGAATGATGCTGGATCGGGTGGACCCGCCGGATTCAGGCCGCGAGCGCCCGGGCCTTCGCGGCGCTTGCGGGCTCCACCCGGGTGATGCGGTGGAGCGCGGTGAGCACGGCGTGCGCCGCGGCCTCGCCCGTCTCGCAGCCGCCCTCCATGAACCCCTGCGCCTCGAGCGAGCAGTGCTCGCCCGCGAAGTGGAGGGTGTTCGCGCACTCGCTCCTCCCCTCCACGCCGCGGAGGGTGGTCCACTGGCCGGGGTGGTACGCCGCGTAGCTCCCCAGCGTCCAGGGGAAGGTGGGCCAGTGGAAGCGCGCCTCGGTGGTGGCCGGGCTCCGGTAGGCGCCGATCCCCGGGTATATGCGCTCGAGCTGGGCGACCACCCTGGCCGCCTGCTCGGCCGGGGTGCCTTCCTTCAGCGCCACGCCGCGGCGGCCGCCGGTGAGGTTGGTGAGGACCCCCGAGGCGCCGGGCTGGGCGCGGCTCGCCTCCCAGGTGATCTGGTAGGGAAGGTCGGTGTAGGTGCTCCCCGCGGTGTGGTACCGCTCCTCCCAGGGACGGCCGGTGAAGCCCACCATCAGCTTGGCGTTGGTGCCGTACCCCAGCGCGTCGATGGCGCGCCGCTTGTCCGGCGGCAGCCGCAGGTCGTCCAGCTCCACCGAGCGCAGCAGGGTGAAGGGGATCGCCAGGATCACGTGCCTCGCCGCAACCTCCATCCTCCCCGAGCCCCGCTGGAAGGCGCACACCAGCGTGCCGTCGGCGCGGCGCGAGACGGCCTCGAGCACGGTGCCGGTCTCGACCGCCCCGTCCAGCCGCTCCGCCAGGGCGGTGGTGATGCGGTCGTTGCCGCCGCGCACGTGGTAGCGCTCGTCGCTCTCGCCGAGCACGCGGAACTCGCGGCCGGGCCGCTCGTGGTTCAGCATCAGCAGGAGGTTGAGCGCGGACTGCCGGTCGACCTCCAGCCCGTACTCGGTGACGTAGGCCACCTCCAGCAGGTCGCGGAACCAGCCGCGGCCCACGGTGCGGTCCAGCCACGCGGAGAGCGGCGTGCGGTCCAGCGCCTCGCCGCCGTTGGGCGCATCGGCCGTCACGTCGTCGTCCGCCAGGGTCGCCAGGTCGCGCTGGATGGCCGCGGCTACGGGGCGGAACGCCTCCACCACCTCCGCGTCGGACCTGCGCGCGCCGCCGAAGAACCACACCTCGCGCGCCGCGCCGGGGGCGTACGCGTCCACGTCGTCCAGCGCGATCCCGAGCTCGGAGGCGAGCCGCTGGATGGAGGCGTGGCCGGTGTCGATCAGCTCGCCGCCCAGCTCGGCCACCTGCCCGTCGGCGAAGTGGTTGCGCAGCGAGTACATCCGCCCGCCCACGCGGTTCTGCGCCTCGAACACGCGCACGGGGACGCCGTGTTGCCGCAGGCGGTACGCCGCGGTGAGCCCCGCGATCCCCGCGCCCACGACGCAGACATTCGTCCGTA
>DASYJZ010000256.1:0-9350 GCA_035995965.1 Longimicrobium sp.
GGGGAGACGGGGAGACGGGGAGACGGAACGCGCCGGAGACACCTTCCACGTTGCGGGGTTTCGATTCTCCGTGCCGCGGGGATACGTTGGATTGGTATTAGCCTCGGCGAGCCTTCTAGGAGTTGAAATGACGAGCGGAGAGAGTGTTGAGGTCTACGGGCTACCGCACTGTTCGACCTGCCAGCGAGCCCTGCAGTACCTCGCTGAACGGGGAGTCCTGATCAGTAGCTTTCGCGATCTGAAGGTAGAGCCGCTACAGCGCGCCGAAGTCGAGGAGCTTGCGCGGAAAGTAGGCGGTCCGGAGAAGCTGTTCAGCCGCCGGGCGATCAAGTACCGCCAGATGGGATTGCATGAGCGGCCCCTGACGGAGGATGACCTGTTGCGGCTGATGACAGAGGAGTACACGTTTGTTACGCGTCCCGTGATCGTAGGACGCGATCGAGCGACCGCAGGATTTATTAATACGAAGCACATTTCTGAGCTCGTCGGAGAATAGGGGTGGTGCCGCTCACCCGCCGTGGAGGGCCGCTCGGATACCCCGATGGGCCGCTCACCCGCGGTGCGTGGCGCAGGTCGCGGGTCACCATTATCTATAGCCGCCTGAACGAGTTGCGGGAGATCGGCGAGAACGGGTCCGCGGGCTCCCCCGCGGCTCGGCGGACGGGCATCCCGCGCACGGCCCTCTCTTCCACCCTCCATCCACGAGTCCATCGATGTACTACGACAGCGCGGATCCCCTTGGCGGCTATGGCGGCGGCGGATACGGCGGCAGCGGCACGGGCGAGGACACCGGCATCACCGGCGGCACCGACGCCGGCCAGCCGCCCGTCTTCAAGCCGACGAACCACGGCTGGTGGGAGTTCTTCGCGGGCGCCTGGCACTGGATGACCGACCCGCCCAGGGCCACGAAGGTGGCCTGACCCCACGACCGGATCCGAAAGCAGCGCCGGTGCATCCCGCCGAGTGGCGCGGACGCCCGAAGGAAGGAAAGTTGAGCTCGGCTCCTGGACTCAGGTTCGGAGCGGCACGGTCGGGGCACCGGCAGCCGGCGAAGGAGGACGCGGACGGTGTTCCGCGTCCTCACGCGTTTCCGGTTGAAGTCCTTTGCCCGGCCGGGGCCGCCGCACTCACCCGGTGAAGTAGACGCGCTCCTGCAGGCGGGGACGGTAGCGGCGGCTGCACACCAGGCGCGTGCCGTCCTTCAGCGCCACCGACAGCTCGCGGTGGAAGAGCGGCTCCACCGCGGCGATGCGCGACAGGTTGACGATGGTGGAGCGGTGGATGCGCACGAAGCGCGAGGGGTCGAGCAGGTGCGCCTCCATCTCCGCCAGCGTCTTGTGCACCAGCCGCTCCTGCTTGCCGAGGTGCAGGCGGATGTAGTTGCCGTCGGCCTCGATCCAGTCGATGTCGGCCACCTCCACGAAGCGGTACTGGTCCCCCCCCTTGATGGCCATGAGCTGCGGATACTCGGGGCGCGCGGGCGCCTGGAGGAAGCGCACCAGCGCGTCCAGGCGCGGGTCGGCCGCGGAGCGCCGCGAGCGGGCGGCCTGGCGGGCGCGCGCCAGCGTGCGTGCGAAGCGCTCCTCGTCGAAGGGCTTGAGGAGGTAGTCGAGCGCGTATGCCTCGAAGGCGCGCAGCGCGAACTCCACGTACGCCGAGGCGAACACCGTCACCGGCATGTGCTCGGCCCCGATCGCCTCCACCACGCCGAAGCCGTCCACTCCCGGCATCTGCACGTCCAGGAAGACCAGGTCCGGGCGCTCGCCGCGGATGCGGGGGATGGCCTCGGCGCCGTCGGCGCACTCGCCCACCACCTCGATGTCGTCCTCGCGCTCCAGGAAGGCGCGGATGCGCTGGCGCGACAGCGCGTCGTCGTCGACCACCAGGGTGCGGATGGGGTCGCTCACGGGACCGCGGCCTCGCTGCGGGGGGCCGCGGCGGCCAGCCAGGGCTCGTCGTGCCAGGGGAGGCGCAGCACGGCGCGGCTGCCGCCCTCCGGCGCGGCCGCGACTTCCACCGCGCACCGGTCGCCGTACAGCCGCGCCAGCCGCGCGCGCGTCTCGGCGGCCGCCGGGCCGCCCGCCGTGCAGCCGCACACCTCCAGCTCCAGCCAGCCCCCCCGGCGCCGCGCGGCCACCGCCAGCGCGGCGCCGCCCGGGCACCCCGCCGCGGCACCGTCCACGGCCTCAGCCACCAGCGGCTGCAGCAGGGCGCTGGGGACCAGGGCGTCGAGCGCCTCGTCGTCCACCCGCCACTCCAGCCGCAGACGCTCGCCCAGCCGGATCCGCTCCACCTCCAGGAAGGGCTCCAGCGCGGTCATCTCCTCCTCCAGCGACACCTCGTCCGTCCCCGTATCCACCATCGCGCGGCGCAGGAGGTCGGCCAGCCGCACCACCATCCGCTCGGCATCGGCGGGGGCCGGGCGGATGCGCGCCGCCACGGCGGCCAGCGCGGCGAAGAGGAAGCCGGGGTTCACCCGCATCTGCAGCCCCCGCAGCTCGGCCGCGGTGCGCTCCAGCTCGGCGCGCGCCAGCGACGCCTGCAGCCGGAGCTCTGCCGCCTCGCCCGCCTGCGCGCGGCGCGCGTACTCCAGGGCGTGCGCCACCAGCGACACCGCCCCATACACCCCCATCCAGGCCGCGGCTTCGGCGGCGATCGCCCCCAGCGCGGCGGGGGTGGCCAGCAGGCGGGCGGGGGTTCCCCACGCCACCGCGCAGGCGTGCCGCTCGAGCGCCACCCCCGCGCCCAGCAGGAGCGCGGCGCGCACGTGGCGCCGCACCGCCCCCGGCGCCCCGGCCGCCGGGGCCCGCCGTGCCAGCACGAAGGCCGCGCACGCCAGCAGGGTCAGGGCCGCGGCGCTCAGCATCCCGCAGGTGGCCGCTTCGGCGGCGCCTACCACGCGGTCCGGGAGCAGGCGCTGCCCCCGCATCCCCATGAAGGCCTGGCGCCAGAGGAGCAGGAAGAGCGTCGCGGAGGCCGCCCGCGCGGGCCAGCGACGCCCGCGGGGGCGCGCCGGCGCTTCCGCGGCGGCGCCGGCGAGCGCGTGCGCGGGCCAGGGGGCCTGGTGCCAGGGAAGGCGCAGCGAGACCCGGGTGCCGCCGCCCCCGGCGGTGGCGATCTCCATCTGCTGACGGTCCCCGTACAGCCCGGCCAGGCGGGCGCGGGTGTTGGTGGTGCCGATCCCCGCCCCCGCCCCCGCCGCGCTCCGGCACGCCGCGGCGGCCAGCCCCACGCCGTCGTCGCGCACCTCCAGCTCCAGCCACTCGCCGCGGCGCCGCGCCGCCACCCGCACGCATCCGCCCCCTTCGCGCTTCGCCAGGCCGTGCTTCACCGCGTTCTCCGCCAGCGGCTGCAGCAGCATGTGCGGGACCCACCCCGTGCGCGCCGCGTCGTCGATCGCCCACGCCACCCGGAGCCGCCCGCCCAGCCGGATCTCCTCGACCTCCAGGAAGGCGGCCAGGGTGCGGAGCTCGTCGTCCAGCGGCACCTCCTGGGTCCCCTCGCGGGCGGTGGCGTGGCGCAGCAGGTCGGCCAGCCGCACCACGATCCGCTCGGCGGCGTCGGGGGCTTGGCGGACCAGCGCGGAGGCGGCGTGCAGCGAGTTGAAGAGGAAGTGCGGGGTGAGCTGCAGCTTCAGCACCCGCAGCTCCGCTGAGGCGCGCTCCAGCTCGGCGCGCGCCAGCGACGCCTGCAGCCGCAGCCCGGCCAGCCGGCGCTCGCGGTAGCGGCGGGCGTACTCCACCGCGTGCGCGATGACCGCCAGCAGCGCGTACACCATCCCCACGCCCGCCAGCTCGCCCGCGTCGCGCGCCGGGGCGAAGCCGGGGCCGGTGTCCGCCAGCAGCCGCCGCTCGGCGGCGCGCACCGCCACGTCCAGCAGGGCGAAGCCCAGCGCGGCGGCGGCGTGCACGGCCACGCTGCGGGCCAACCCGCGGCGCCCCACCGCGTGCCGCCGGGTGAGCCGGAACGCCGCCCATCCCGCCGCCGCCAGCACCAGCGACGAGGGCACCGCCAGCAGCAGCGCCAGCGCCGGGGTGGCGGGGCGCCCGCCGGCCAGCACCGCGCCGCGGAAGTCGGGTGCCAGCATCCCCAGGTTCACGGCGAACCAGGCGGCCAGCGCGGCCCGCGCCGTCCAGGCCGCCGAAGCGACTGGCGCGGCATCCGGCGGCGGATATGGCCCGGTGTCGGCGCGCGGCGAGCGCGGATCGGTCGCGGGGAGCGGGGACGGCGTCACGAGGCCACGGGATCGGGGGAGGGAAAGCCGGCCGGATGAGCGCGGCGCGGCGCACGCCCGGGCCCCTTGCGTTTCCCGTACGGAACCGCGGCCGCGCGAGTTGCAGCGCGCGGCCCGGTTGCGCCGCGCGGCCCGTACGCCCGTGTGAAGATAACGTCCGAAGGGGCAATTTATGTCGCGGCGCCGCAGGCCGCACCCTTTCCGTAGCCGCCGTCTCACGCAGAAACGCAGAGGCGCAGAGAGGCCGCCGCGCCTCCTCTGCGTCTCCGCGTCTCTGCGTGACTTTGCGGATGTGGGATCACTCGCCGTGCGTGGCCCAGCGGAAGACGCCGTCCGCGCCGCGCCAGAGGGCGATCACCCGCCGGTGGCGCGTGTCCGGCACGAGCTGCGCGTCGCCCGCGGCCAGCCGGCCGGGCGCCGCCAGCGTCACCAGCGGCGAGGGTGAGCCGCCCCCGATCGAGAAGGCGTACAGGCCGTCGCCGCGGCCCCGCCCGCGGGTGTGGCGCAGCACCAGGTGGATGCGGCCGCCGCGGCCGCCCACGGCGGCGGCGCGGTAGATCACGCCGCCGCGCAGCGCCGGCGGCGTGACGTCGCGGCCCGCGCTCCAGCTGCGCCCGTCGCGCGAGTCGGCCTGGTAGAGCGCCTCCGGAAAGACGTCGCCGTCGGTGTCCTCGAGCCAGAACAGGTGCCGCACCCCGTCCGCGTCCATCACCAGCTGCGGGTAGTGCGAGTAGCGGCGCGGCACCGCGTGCACCTCCACGTCGGGAAAGGCCTGCCGCGATCCCAGCGGGCGCACGAACACGTCGTTCTCGGCGCTGGGGCGCAGCGCCGACACCGCCTCGCCGATGTACGCCAGCTCCAGCGGCCGCCCGGCCGCGGCGGGGGCGAACGCGGTCATGCGCCCGTCGTGGTCCAGGAACTCGGGCGCGGAGGCGCGCCCGCGGCGGAGCGTCAGGTGCCCGATCCCGCGCCCCTGCGCCTGGAACAGGACCTCCACCGCCCCGTCGGGCCCGGTGGCCGCCGAGAGCGACAGGTCGGGGATCCCGGCGGCCAGCGGCTCGCGGTACAGCACCTCGGGCGCGGACCAGCGTCCGGCGCGGAGCGCGCGGTGCACCAGCTCGGTGGGGACGGAGCGCGGCGACGCGGTGCCGCCGTGCGCATACCACAGCACGTGCACCGTGCCGTCTCCCTCCACCGCGAGCTGCGGCGACTCGGCCAGCGGGCCGCCCGCGGCCAGCGGCTGGGGGGACGACCACCCGGCCGGGTCCAGCCGCGCGTAGCGGAGGTCGTCGGCCCACCCGTCGCGGTCGGCGTCGGCGGCGAACACGGCGTGCAACGTTCCCGCGCCGTCCACCGCCGCCGCGGCCGGCGTGGGGGCGGCGGCGCTCCCCAGCGCGCGCGAGAGCGCCGGCCAGGCGGTGGGCGCCGACCAGGGGGACGGAGCGGCGGGGGCCGCCCGCGCGCCGCGCGGGGAGGCGTCGCAGGCGGCCAGCAGGAACAGGGCGGCGGCGCCCGGGAGGGCGAAGCGGCGGAGCATCGTCGGCGAATCGGTGGAGGGAGGGGACGGGGGAGGGCGCGCCCGGAGCGGCCGCGCCCTCCCCCCTGCGGCTCACCAGCAGGTGGTGTTGGCCGACGAGAAGGTACGGCTGCGGTTGGAGCCGTCCACCGTGTAGCCGTAGTTGGCCGTGAAGGTGTGCTGGGCCTGGATGCGCCAGACGAACGCCATGCTCGAGGAGTAGCTGGCGTAGCGCGAGCCGCGCAGCTCCTGGGGGCTGCCGAACGCGACCAGGTAGTCGCTGTCGAACTGCGCGGGGGTGGCGCCGCACCCCTTCCACCCCTGGGCGCCCACGCTCTGGTAGCTCACCCGCAGCACCATCGACTCCATGTTGGTGTGGGCCTGCGAGAAGGTCCACATCAGCGACGTCTTGGTCCCGTACGAGTTGGTGACGTCGTTCGAGGTGAAGTAGTCCAGGGTGGCCCGGGGCGGGGCGGGCGGGGGATCGGTGGTCCCGTCGCACGGGTTGTCGACCGAGGGCACGCAGCCGCCGACCGCGAAGCTGGGTCCCTTCGGCGCGGTGGGCTGGGCGATGCCGTGCGCGGCGTAGTCCGCGGGCTTCAGGATGGTGACCCGCGACAGGTCGTAGAGGTCGTTGCCGTCGGACCGCGCCGACTGCACCGGCGAGTCCTGGCAGGCGGCCAGCGCGGCGAGCGCGGCACAGAGGGAAAGGTGGGTCAGGCGCATGGAGCTTCTCCTGCGAGAGGGTGGGATGAGGCGGGACGCCCCCGCCCGCGGCGGCCCGCGCCGCGCCGTTCGGACGCGCGCGGGGCCGCTGCCGGGGTGCAGGATAGGCGGGGCGGAGGGAGGCGGATAACGAGATTGGGCGAGCGGGCGGGGGAGTGATGCGGGCGGGCCTGGACGGCGGGTGAGCGGCCGGAGCTGGCGCACCGCATCCGCTTCTCGTACGGCTCAGGGCGTTGCGAGCGGGGACTCCGTCGCCAACGCGATGGAGGTCACCAGTTCCACGGATCGGCCGTGCATTCGGAAGGGAAAAGAAGGTCTCACCCAGAGGACCAGAGAACCGCACGCCTTTCCTCTGGTCCTCTGGCCCTCCGGGTGAGACCAATCTGTTGGACCGGCTGGCACCCCCAATCAACCGGAGCGGTAGAAGATGCGGGGCAACTCCCGGACTAGGTCTGTCCGCTCCCCGGTGAATGGGCATCTGCAAATCCGCCCGGGCCCGCCGCCGGGCGGCGGCCGTGCTGGTGGGAGAACTGCACCGTTTCCGCGTCTGGCACGTTCCAGCCGTCCTTCAGGGTGACGAATTCGGCACCGCCATCCCGCATGAACTTGCGCTGCCGGAACAAGCGGCCGTTCTGGCCGACGCTCTTGCGGATCAGATAGCGCACCTCGCCCTTGGGCCCGAGGATCACCGTGCATCCGCCGCGGAAGTAGAACTTGAACTCCCCCTCCACTTCCCGGGTCTGGGTGACCTCGGCCACCAGGTCGAACACCACCTGTCCGTCCGGCCCCACCCGCCGCGACGAGCGGACGGACTGGACCTGTGGAAGCGTCACCCTGTCACCGGCCAGGAGCGGGTCCCCGTTCGACAACATCCCGAACGCGTCCATGTGTTTCGCAACGAACTTCCCGAGCGCACAGGCACGCCGGCGCAGCTCGACCGGGTCGGCCCCGCAGGCGGGATCGCCGTCGAACGCCAGCTCGGTGAACGACAGGTCCTTCACCTTCAGCTCGTCGGTGACGAGCTCCCACTGCAGCGCGTCCTGGGACATGCTCTGCACGTCGCGAGGATAGATGTGGTGCTGGGCGAAGGCGTCGATCCACGCCTCGCGATACCCCCACGCGTCGTCGGGCACCAGGTCGAGGTCCGCGGTGATCACGGCGCGCAGGAACTCGCCGAGCTGCAGGTCCACCGGTGGGCAGTAGTCGATGGCGCGAATGCAGACGTCGAGGAACTGGCTCGCAAGCTGGCTCGCCTCGTCCGCGAGCACCTCCTCCAGGTCCTTGGAGATGTCGCCGGCCGGAATCACGCCTGTTCCGCCCGTGGCCAGCCGCAGGTAGCGCCTGGCCTTCTGCGTGTACACGGTGGCGAGGGCATCGAGGACGGCCGAGACGAACACCTCCCCCATCTCGTGCGGCTGCATGTCCGGGCGATGCGTGGCAGCTACGGGCCCCTGGTTAGCCCCCTCCGCTTTCTCGTCAGCCGCCGCTGGCGGCTCGCCATTCGCTGCCTGGACCATCGCCGCGGCTACCGATCCGGTGGTCGCGGGAAAGCGCCGCACCGCGCCGCCGAACCCGGTGGTGAGGCCGAACTCGGTCGCAAGCGAGGTGATCAGCTCTGACTCCAGCACGTTGACGCAGTGCCGGCGAATGGCGGCCTGCACCACCTCCTTGTAGCTGAAGCGGTGCAGAACGGCGATCACGTCGGCAAAGCCCTCGTGAAACCCCAGCACGTCGGCGCTGGTGGGCTCCAGGAAATGCGCCCGCAACCCGTCGAGCAGGGCGTGCGTCACCTCGTGCGTCACGATGTCGTGCGATACGCAGCTGAAGGTGTGGCCGTTGGGCGCCGCGCGCCCCCTGATGTCGTTCTCCGTCCTGACGAAGCCGAACTGGATCTCTCCAGCGTCCTTGTCGTAGCTGGCGCCTGCGTGTCCACGGCGGCCGTGAGGTCTGAGCCGGAGCCGGGTGCCGTGCGTGTCGTCGTCATGGGGACCGAACCCCCACCCCACGTGGCGTCCCAGGGCGCGGCGGAACGAGGCGTAGACCAGCGACGCGACCGCGTAAACCATCTGCTGATGAAAGAGCGGATCGACCGGCGAGGGCGCGCGGCCGTCCGTCAGCAGCAGGAGCGGGTTGTTCAGGTCGATGTCATCATGTTCGCTCGACTCCTCCACCCCCGGACGTTTGAAGACGGGCATCACGCGAAACACGGATCCCTGCAGGCCTTTCGCCAGCGGCTCGTAGGGAACGTTCACGGTGGCCGTGGCTCCGTCGGCCTGGTGGGTGCCCGGGTCCACCGTGTAGATGCGCAACGGTCGGTACAGCGGGTCGTTGGATGTGCGCTCATACGGAGGCGCGCCGAGGCTGCGCGCCATGCCGGGCTCCACCTCGTACGTCGCCCCCTCGCCCGCGGAGTCGACTCCGCGGCCGCCGCGCGTGGGGGGATCGCCGCCTCCCACGCGGCTTGCGGCGTTTCCAATCACAGCCTCGGTGGTGGAGGCGACGGGTGGATTGCCCGCGTAGCTCATTGTGGTGTCTCCCTTTTGCCTTGTCCGGTTGCTGATTGATTGATCCCGCGCTCCGCCCGGCCTGCGTGGGCTGCGCCTCGTCGCGCTGCGCAACCTTCTGTCCCCAGGTGTCGCCTGCGTCGACGTCGGGGTCTGGTGATCGGCGCCGTGAGATAGGACGGGAATGGAGCGCGCGTTTCGCCTACCCCGGCGTCGGCGGCGGCGTCGCCTTGCCGCCGGCGCAGTTGACCTCGACGATCGACCTCGACGTCATGCGGGGCAGCAGCCCGTCCGCGGGGTAGTCCTCGCCGAGCAGAGGATAGAACGCCCGGTAGTGGGCTCTCATCACCGCCGGGTGGAGCGTGCCGCC
>DASYJZ010000257.1:0-23648 GCA_035995965.1 Longimicrobium sp.
CAACCCCATGGTTACACTTAGGGGCGCACCTGCAGCCAGGGTGATGACGAACGCGAGGCGACGTCAGCGCCGCGCGCCAGACGAATCTCCTCACGGGCGCACTACCGCACCGTCACCCGAAATCGCGCGGAATCCGCGGGCGGCCTGGTCTCCCACGGGCGCTTGTAGGCGAGCGCGACCACGCCGTTGCCGGGGCCTTCCGCGCGGAAGATCCAGCGTTCTGTGCCGCCTGCGCCGTTCCGATCGCGGTTGCGGCGGGGGATGGCGTAGTGCTTCGCGGTGAGGCGCACAGGGCCCAGCGCGGCGGAATCCACCAGCACCCACTCGTAGCCCGTGCTGTGGTTGGACTGCAGCGCCAGCTCGAACTCGCCGCCGGCGCGCACCTCGATGGGCTGGGCGGGATCGTGAAAGCTCGGGCGGTGGTCGCAGCCGGTGGTCATTCCGAAAGCAATCACCAGCAGGGCGAGGTTGTTTCGGCTCATGGACGGGACTGTAAGATGTGGACCATCGTGGGTCGCATCATAAGCCGTTGGACGACGGGCTCAAAGCCTCTCGACCACCTGCTCGAAACGATGGGCGTTCAACAACAGCTGGTTCCTACGAGAGATGTTGATCCCCCACTCCGGCGCGCTCTTCAACCCAGGGTAATCCCTACTGACCAAGAGAGGAGAGGGCGCAAGCCACGCTGTCATCGGGATCAGGTACAGCTCAGGCTCGCAGTTCGGATGCAGAATTACAGTGGCGACGAGACGGTGCGGCGCAATCGGAAACTTTGTCTTTGGGATGAAGATGTAGCCGTAGCCGCGCACTGATTTCACCTGTACGTCGTAAAACTGGCCACCATCCCGACGAACGACGAAATCTACGCAGCGGTCGTCAACCTCTGAGGTGTAGACCTCGAAGCCGTACAACGTGAACTCCATCTTCGTGAAGTACTCCGCGTATCGGCCGACCTGCAACTGGTTCAGCCGCGCCCAGTCGGATCTCGCCATGTCACCTCACCGCGTCAGCAGCCCAGCATCCAGCACCATCCCGCTGCCGGTGACGAACCGCGCGCGGTCGCTGGCGAGGTAGAGGACGGCCTCGGCGACATCCTCGGGCTCGATCCAGGGGACGGGGAGGAGGTTGCCGGCGGAGGCCACGGCGATCTCCTCGACCGTCTTGCCCTCGAGCTCGGCGAGGCCGTCGTTCATCGGGGTGTTGACGCCGGTGGGGTGGATGGAGACCACGCGGATGCCGTGCGGCGCCAGTTCCAGCGCCCACGACTTGGTCAGCCCGACGAGACCGTGCTTGCTGGCGGCGTAGTGGCTGAGCCGGTTCATCCCGCGCAGCCCGGCGACGGACGAGTTGTTGATGATCACGCCGGACTTCTGCCGGATCATCACCGGGATGATGCGGCGCGCCACCATCCATGGACCCTTGAGGTTGATGTCGACCATCGCATCCCACGCCTCTTCGGTGAGCTCGTGGGCCAAGCCGTACGCGCAGATCCCCGCGTTGTTGAAGAGGATGTCGATGCGCCCGAAGCGCTCCACGATGGCGTCGACAGCGGCGGTGATCGCCGCGTCGTCGCGCACGTCGCCGGCGAAGGCGAGCGCGGCGACCCCGGCGGCCTCGCACTCGGCGACGAGCGAGTCCAGGTCCGCGCCGGTGCCCATCCCGTAGCCCGGGTACGCGAGCGGGCGCGCCACGTCGAACGCGGCGATGGAGGCGCCCGCCTTCGCCAGGGCGAGCGCGGTGGCGCGGCCCTGGCCGTGCGCGGCGCCGGTGACGAACGCGACGCGGCCGCTGAACTCACCCATGCGCGCCGACTCCTTCCGCCTCGGCGGCCGCGGGCTGCTTCCGGTAGGGCTGGAGATAGTCGTCCAACGGCACCTGGAGCACGTTGTTGATCACGTTCGTCGCCACCATCATCGCCCCGAACGCCGTCAGCGCCACCATCTGCTCGTCGGTGAAGTACGCCGCCACGCGCTCGTAGAGCGCGCCGGGGACGCGGTGCGACGTCTGCGCCAGCGC
This sequence comes from Longimicrobium sp., assembly GCA_035995965.1. Lineage (GTDB taxonomy): Bacteria > Gemmatimonadota > Gemmatimonadetes > Longimicrobiales > Longimicrobiaceae > Longimicrobium. The sequence goes on from DASYJZ010000257.1 coordinate 2,017, forward strand.
TCGGCCGAAGGCGACGACGTCCGCCTCACGCTCGTCCATCGCCAGCGCGTCGGGGTCTTCGCCGCTGTCGATCAGGATGCGGCGGAAGAAGGTGGAGCAGATCAGGCAGTCCGTCTCGGCCGAGACGGCGTGGGCGAATAGCACCGTCAGCCGCTCGCCGAGGAAGGGCTGCACCGTGTCGCGCAGCCGGTACCACGTCATCAGCGCGTCGAACGCCGGCACCGAGTGCAGCAGCGTGCGCTTCATGTTGGTGATGCGGGCGACGCCGAGGTGGGCGTCGTGCGCGGCGCGCGCGGCGGCGGGCATCTCGTCGTAGTCGAGCGGGGCGATCCGGGTCATTCGCGGCTCGGGGAGCGATGGTCGTGTGCCGGCGGAGGGTGGAATGTAGAGCACCGGTGCCGCTGCGGGGAAGCGGAGCCACGGCATTTCGACGGATGAAGAACGCCGGCGGATGCGCGGTGCATCCGCCGGCGTGCTTGTCAGCCGATGATGATGATCAGGCGGTCCGCAGCCCCTGCGCCTCACCCGCCGTCCACCAGCCGCAGACGTGACGCGTCGGCTGCTCCCGGCGGAGCGGCGCACCGGCGCCTCTGTCCAACGGATCCGCGAACTTGGGCCAGAGGCCGTAGAACGCCGCGTGCGGCTCAACCGCCGCGGGCCCGGGGTCGCCGTAGGCGCCCATCGTCAGCCCAGCTCCTCGATCTCGCGGGTCGCCCGCGCGATGATCTCGGAGACCTTCTTCGCCCACTCCTCCTCGCCCTGGTGGCGCATGCCGGCGCGGAAGGCCGCGCGCCCCAGCCCGCCGAACGAGCCGGCGAGCCCCGCCATGGTCGGCCCGAACACGAAGGCGCCGACCTCGTCCACGCGGCCGAAGATGTCGTCGACCACGCTGCGGTTGTCCTCCAGGTACTTGCGGCCGGCGTCGGTGATCTCGAACACCTTGCGGTTCCCCTCCTCGACGATGGCGCTGGCGTAGCCCAGGTCCTCGAGCAGCGAGAGCGTGGGGTACACCGTCCCCGGGCTCGGCGAGTACGCGCCGCCGAAGCGGTCTTCCAGCTCTTTGATGATCTCGTAGCCGTGGCGCGGCTTCTCGGCCAGGAGGTTGAGGACGACGAACTTCAGGTCGCCGTGGCCGAACATCCGCCCACGTCCCGCCGCGCCGCCCCCCCACTGCCCGCCCGGACCGCCCGCCCCGCCCCACATCCCCGGCCCGAACCCGAATGCGCCGGCAAAGCCCCGCCGCCCGCGCGGACCACAATCCCGCGGCCCGCAGTGATGGAATCCACCGAACATCGCTCTCTCCCGGTTGCCCTGGAACGCAAACTTCGACCGAGCAAGATATAACGCGAGATATATCGCGAGTCAAGATATATCTTACGTACTATCTTTCGGATTGTGGGACGGCGAGATGCTTGGTGTTTTCCTCCGTTCCTACGTGGGTGCGGGTCGCGACCGGGCGTACAGCGCGTAGACGACGAGGCCGAGCGCGAACCCAACCTCCGCGCCCACGGCCGCGCGCCCCATCCTCCGGACGCTGTTCGTGGCGGCCGACGCGTTCGCCGCGGCGACGGTGAGCGTGACGGCGGCGACGAAGAGCGCAGCGCGGGCGAGCCGCGTCCGCTGCCCTGGGGCGAAGGCGCGAGCCTCGGGAGGGAAGCGGCGAAGCGTGAGCGCGATCCACAGGAGGATCACCAGCACGCCGACCACGGAGCTGGCGTACTGGGCGACCGTGAACCACTGGAGCTGGAAATGCGCGGACGAGCGGGAGAGGAACGGGATCAGCGCCACCGCCCAGCCGGTTCGATGCGTGAAGCCGTCCCATAACACGTGCGACACGGCTCCGAGCAGCGCCGCGACGATCGCGAGGGGGATCACGTCCGTTCGCCGACCGGGCTCCGGGCCTGCCAGGGCCTCGTGGAGCCCGTGGGGGATGAGCGGCGTGAGCGCGGGACGGACGAGCGCGCGCCAGCCCCAGAACAGCAGCAGTGTGAGCGGGACGCAGAACAACACCAGCCCCATCGGCGTATGTCCGAACTTGCCGACGGGCCGCAGGCGCAGCAGGTACTCCAGGTCCGGCGCGAAGGTGCCGATCACCAGCGCCGCCAGCGGGAGTCGCCTGGCGGCGGCGTGCAGCGGCCAGGCTGCGGCGGCGTGTGCAGGGGTGATGGGCACGAACGACTGGGGACAGGGGACAGGGGACATGGGGCATGGGGCGGCCTGCAACCGACTACGGCATGAAGATGCGAGGAAGGAGGCGGGGAGACGCGCATTGGCCCGGCACGCACCAGGGCGGCTTGCTGTCCCCTGTCCCCTGCCGTCCTACTCCAGCACGATCAGCGTCGCGCCCTTCTCCACCGTCTGCCGCTCCTGCACCAGCACCTTCGCGACGACGCCGTCGGCGGGGGCCTTGAGCTCGTTCTCCATCTTCATCGCCTCCACGATCACCAGTCCCTGCCCCGCCTTCACGGCCTGGCCCACCTCGACCTCCACCTTCAGCACCAGCCCGGGCATCGGCGCCAGCAGGACCCTGGCGGCGACCTCGTCGTCGGCGCCGGTCATCTCGCGGATGGCGCGGGTGCGCTCGTCGACCGCGTCCACCGTGAAGCGGCCGCCGCCGAGCGCGATCTGCCAGCGGCCGCGGCGGTCGCCCGGCTGCGCGGAGAGCGTGTGGGAGCGCCCGTCCACCACCAGGCTGCGGACCGACGTCCCCGGGAGGATCGACATCTGGGCCTCCACCGCCGTGCCGTCCACCACCGGCGTGTGCCCGGTGAGGTCCACCTCCACCGTGCGGTCACCGATGGTCACGAAGTACTTCATCCGATGTCCTCCATGGAGTGCCGCTCCAGCAGCGCCACCGTCTCGACGTGCGCCGTCTGCGGAAAGAGGTCGAAGGCGCGGACGTCCGCCAGCCGATAGGTGCCCGCCATCCGGTTCAGGTCGCGCGCGAGCGTCGCGGGGTTGCAGGAGATGTAAATCACACGGTCAACGGGGGAGGCGGTGAGCGCGTCGGCCACATCCGCGTGCACGCCCGCGCGCGGCGGGTTGAGGATGACCAGATCGGCCGGCAGCTCGGTGCCGATCATCGCCTCGACCGGTCCCTGCACGAACCTCGCGCCCTCCGGCGCGGCGCGCGACGCCTCCTCCACTGCCTGCCGATCCAGCTCGATCCCCACCACCGCCGCGCCCGCGCGGGCGAACCGGCGCGCGTGGAAGCCGACGCCGCAGTAGGCGTCCACGATCCGCAGCCCAGCGACGTCGCCGGCCAGCTCGGCGACGTGCGCCTCGAGCAGCGCGGCGGCACCGCGGTTCACCTGCAGGAAGGCGGCGCCCGAGAGCTCCACCGTCTCGTCGCCCCAGGTCTCCGGGAGCCCGGGCGCCCCGGCGATCAGCTCCGCCGACGCCTCGCGCCGCTGGTGCCAGATGGAGACCAGCCCCGGGACCGCCGCGATCAGCTCGTCCGGCCGCCCGGGCGAGTAGCCGCCCTCCACCAGCAGCGACACCTCGCCCTGCGCGCTCGCCCGCAGCGTCAGCCGCAGCCGCTCGCCCGAGGGGAGGCGCCGCGCGTCCGGCCCCCACGCGGCCCGCAGCGCATCCCACACGCGCGCGACGGGCTCCTCGGGGAGGAGGCAGGCGCCGCCCAGGTCCACGATCTCGTCCGGCGTGCCGAGGGCGTGGAAGCCGGCCTCCACCCGCCCGTGCTCCCCGCGCCGCAGCGCGAACGAGACGCGGTTGCGGTAGCGGAACTCCGAGGGCGAGGGCACCACCTCCGGCGGCTCGACCGGCACGCCGCCGATGCGCGTGAGCGCGTCCGCCACGATGCGCGCCGTCGCGCGGAGCTGCGCGCCGTACTCCAAGTGCTCCAGCGTGCAGCCGCCGCAGCGCGCGTAGAACGGGCACGGCGCCTCCCGCCGCTCGGGCGAGGGTTCCAGCACCCGCAGCAGCCGGCCGCGCGTCCAGCGGTCCCTCCGCTCGGTGACGGCGATCTCGGCGAGGTCGCCGGGCGCCGTGCGGTGCACGAAGGTCACGCGCCCGTCCGGGAGCCGTCCCACTCCCTCGCCCCCGGCGGCGATCGACTCGATCCGCACCTGCACCGGCCGCGGCGGGCCACCCCGCTGCGGGCGCGGAGGGCCGCCGCGGCGGCGCTCCTTCACCGCGCTCTCCACCCCATCCGCCGCCACCCACTCCCGCCGCCCTGCGCCACGCCGGCGGCCGGGCGCGCCACCGAGCGCATCGTCCGCCGCTCCTCCTCCAGCAGCGCGGCCGCCAGCGCGGCGACCCGCAGCGCCTCGTCGGCGGGCGGGGCGGCGAGCAGCTCCTCGTGCTCGTCCAGGTACCGGATGGTGAGGCGGCCGGCGCGGAAGTCGGGCTCGTCCATCACCCGCAGGTGGAAGGGGACGCTGGTATCGACGCCCTGGATGCGCAGCTCCAGCAGCGCCCGCCGCATCCGCTCGACCGCCTCCGGCCGCGACGGCGCGTGCACGATCAGCTTGGCCAGCATCGGATCGTACGAGAGCCCCACCTCCACCCCCACCGCGATCCCGCCATCCCAGCGCACCCCGGGCCCCGTCGGCACCGTCAGCTCGCCGATCCGCCCCGTCGACGGCAGGAAGGAGTTGAAGGGGTCCTCGGAGGTGATGCGGCACTCGATCGCGTGCCCGTCGAAGCGCACGTCGTCCTGCGTGAACGGGAGCGCCTCGCCGGCGGCGACGCGGATCTGCCACTGTACCAGGTCCACCCCCGTCACCAGCTCGGTGACGGGGTGCTCCACCTGGATGCGGGTGTTCATCTCCAGGAAGTAGAACTGCCCCTCGTGGTAGAGGAACTCCACCGTCCCCGCACCCTCGTAGCCCACCGCCTCGGCCGCGGCGACCGCCGTGGCGCCCATCGCCGCCCGCTCCTCGGGGGTGAGCACGGCGGAGGGGGCCTCCTCGATCAGCTTCTGGTGGCGGCGCTGGATGGAGCACTCGCGCTCGCCCAGGTGCAGCGTGTTGCCGTGGCGGTCGGCCAGGAGCTGGATCTCGATGTGCCGCGGCCCCTCCAGGAACTTCTCGATGTAGACGGAGCCGTCGCCGAACGCGGCCAGGGCCTCGTTCCCGGCCGCCTCGAAGGCGCGCTCGATCTCCTCCTCGGCGCGGACGACGCGCATCCCCTTCCCGCCCCCGCCGGCGGCGGCCTTGAGCAGCACTGGGTAGCCGACCTCGCCCGCCACCCGCCGCGCCTCGGCGGCGTCCGCCAGCGCCTCCTTGGTGCCGGGGACCACCGGGACGCCCGCGTCGATCACCCGCGAGCGAGCCGCGGTCTTGTCGCCCATCGCCGTCACCGCCTCGGGCGAGGGGCCGATGAACACCAGCCCTGCGTCGCGCACGGCCTGGATGAAGGGCGCGCGCTCGCTCAGGAAGCCGTAGCCGGGGTGGATCGCCTCGGCGCCGCTACGCTTCGCGACCTCGATCAGGGCGTCGCCGCGCAAGTAGCTCTGCGCGCTCGCCGCCGGGCCGATGCAGTACGCCTCGTCGGCCGCGAGCACGTGCGGCGCCAGGCGGTCGGGCTCGGAGTACACGGCCACGGCCTCCACGCCGAGCTCGTGCGCCGCGCGGATCACGCGCAGCGCGATCTCGCCGCGGTTGGCCACCAGGATCTTCTTGAACACGCGCGCGTCGGGTTCGGGCAGCGGGTGATTCGGTCGATTGAAGGACGCGCAAAGTACAACCGGCCCGCGGGTTTCGCGAGCCGGTGAGCCGGTGCGCCGCGGCAACCGTCGAGCGTGTCAGACGCCGCCGTGCCCGATCTCGTCCGGCCGCCCGGCCTCTCCGCGCCGCGACGTGATCGCCCACGCGGCGTCGGGGTCGTCGAGCGCGAGCGGGCGGATGCCGCCAGTGAAGCGGCTCTGCAGGCGCTCGTACTCGGCCTGGTAGTGCGGGTCGGGGTGCACCCAGTCGTGCAGGTAGTACACGGCGTCTACGTGCGCCTGGAGCAGCTCCTTGGTGCAGCCGAAGCAGGGGCGCATGGTGGTGTAGACGGTGCTTCCCCCCACCGCGATCCCGAAGCGCGCCGCCGCCAGCAGCGCGTTCTGCTCGGCGTGCACGCAGATGCACAGGTCGTAGCCGGTGCCCGAGGCGAACTGCTCGCGGTGGGCGCAGCGGTGGCAGCCGCCCTCGGAGCAGTTCGGCATGTTCGCGGGTGTGCCGTTGTAGCCGGTGGAGACGATGTGCCGGTCCTTCACGATCACCGCGCCCACGCGGTTCCCGGTGCAGTCCGCGCGGCGGCGGACCGCGAGCGCGATCCCCATGAAGTACTCGTGCGCGTCGGGGCGCGGAGCCTGGGTCATCAGCGAGTCCGCATGGTCAGCGCTCGCCCAGATAGCGCTCGCGGAGGATCGCGGCATGGTGGTCGACGTGGCCCGCCATCACCCAGGCCAGCGCGCGGACGCTGATCTCCTGGTCGTTCGCCTTGCCGCGGCGGAGCGGCGCGGCGGCGTCGAGGCCGCGCAGCAGCACGAGGGTCGCGAGCCGGACGTGCACCCACTCGTCCACCAGCGAGTCGAGGTCGCGCGCATCGGCCTGCGCGGCGGGCACGTACGCGTTCTCGTCGAACCCCGACAGCGGCGTCGGGTCGGCACGGGCGAAGCGGAGGACGCGGTAGGCGAAGATCCGCTCCGTGTCGGCGATGTGCCCCACCATCTCCCTGATGCTCCACTTCCCCTGGGCGTAGCGATGCCCGTGCAGCTCCGCGGGGATGGCGCGCAGGAAGGCGGCGGTGCCTTCCATCTGCCGCTGCAGGTAGTCGAGCAGGTCTACGTCGGGGACGAGGTCGATGTAGCGCGCGTAGTACGGCGCGTGCTCGTCCGCGGCGGGACGATCGAAGACGGCGGTGGTCGGCATCGGCGGACGGGCAGGAGGATGGAAATCGGGAGCGGCTCGCCCCGACCGTAAGCACCCGCGCCAGCATCCGCGAGCACCGCCGGCGGAGGGATGCTTACGGGACGATGGCGAACGCGCGTACCGGAAAGGTGCCGAACGCCTTCACCTTCACGGGGACGGCGAAGAAGCGGAAGCCGCCGTCGGGAAGCTGCTCGAGCCCCCGCATGTGCTCGCAGATGGGAATGTCGGCGCGGAGGAGCGTGCTGTGCACCGGACGGGTGGGGTCGTCCATGTCGTCGATGTTCAGCGTGTCGGTGCCGACGAAGACGGCGCCCGCGTCGCGCAGGTGCTCGGCGGCCGCGCGCGTGAGGTAGGGATGGCCCGCGAAGTAGTCCTCCGTCCCCCACTTCGCCGCGTGGCCGGTGTGCACCAGGACCGCGCGCCCGTGCACCTCCACTCCCGCGAACGCGGCGGCGTCGATCGCCCGACCGTCGCGGTCCGTCGCCCGCACCACCACCGCGTGGAGGTCGGCCAGCGACTCCAGCGGCAGCTCGGAGAGGTCCTTTCCGTCGGCGTAGCGGTGGAACGGACTGTCCACGTAGGTGCCGGTGTTCGCGATCATGTCGATCCGGCCGATGTGGAACTCCGTCCCCTCGGCGTAGATGGACCGCGACGCCTCCCGGCTCAGGTAGTCGCAGATCAGCGGCGCCGGATACCCCTTCAGCGTCACCATCCCGTGCTCGACGGTGTGGCTCAGGTCGATCAGGCGGCGAGGCGTCTGATCAATATCCATCGTCGACGGCCACCGCCGCGGCCTCGGGGTACTCGGCGAGCGACTCGCGGGTATGGCAGACGTTGATGATGGTCACCTGCTCGTCGCCGACGAAGTAGATGAGGCGGTAGGGCGCGACCAGCATCTCGCGCATCGCGAGCCGCGGCACCTCCGGCACGGAGTGGCCGCTCCAGGGGAACACCTCCAGGCGCGCCGCCGCCGACTCCAGTCGCGCGATCCAGCGCCGCGCCTGGAGCGGCCGCTCCCGCGCCATGGGGGCGAACAGCCTCCGGACGTTCGCGCGGGCGTCGTCAGCCCAGACGACGGTCACGCCGGGAGCATCGCGCGAAGCTCCGCCATGACCTCGGCGTGAGGCGTGACGCGGCCCGCGCGCAGGTCACCGAAGCCGTTGCGGAGGGCAGTGGCCAGCTCCAGGTCGTAGCGAGCCTGCGCATACGCGGCGTCCAGCTCGTCAACCGCCTCGTCGAGCGGCGGCCGCGAACCGTACGCCGCCGCGGTCTCGCGCACCATCATCACCCCGGCGCTCGGAACCTCGTCGTACGGTACCCCGCTCCGAACGGCGACCGCGGCGTACCGGACCGCGGCGTCGAACCCCTCGCGCGTGAGCCCCGGGAACGCCTCCAGCACCCGCTCGACGCTCCCCGAAAGCGCGAGCCGCTCGAGCACCGCTTCGACCGGAACGTCGACGCCCGTTACGATCGCCTGCCCCGTGGCTCCATCCCTGACGACCACCTGCGGCATGATCCCCTCTCCGTGTTCGCGTTCATTCTTGTCCACTCCGTGCGCTTCTATCAAACCTAAATCCGAATCTCTCCCGAATCAAGTCCCGTCTGCTCCCGTGCTCACAGCGGGATGTTCGCGTGCTTCTTCGGCGGGTTGGAGTCGCGCTTGGTGCGCAGCATGTCGAGCGCGCTGACCACGCGCGCCCGCGTCTCGCGCGGGTCGATCACGTCGTCCACGTAGCCGCGCGCGGCGGCGACGAAGGGGTTCGCGAAGCGGTCCTCGTACTCCTTCTGCTTCGCGCCTGCCTCGGCAGCCGGATCGCCGGCGGAGGAGATCTCGCGGCGGTAGAGGATCTCCACGGCGCCCTTGGCCCCCATCACCGCGATCTCGGCGGTCGGCCAGGCGTAGTTCACGTCGCCGCGGATGTGCTTGGAGCTCATCACGTCGTAGGCGCCGCCGTACGCCTTGCGGGTGATGATGGTGATCTTGGGCACCGTGGCCTCGCAGTAGGCGAAGAGCAGCTTGGCCCCGTGCCGGATGATGCCCCCGTGCTCCTGCGCCACCCCGGGGAGGAAGCCGGGGACGTCCTCGAAGGTGAGCAGCGGCAGGTTGAAGCAGTCGCAGAAGCGCACGAACCGCGCGGCCTTCACGCTCGCGTCGATGTCGAGCACACCCGCCAGCACCGCCGGCTGGTTGGCGACGACCCCGACGGAATGCCCGCCGACGTGGGCGAAGCCGCAGAGGATGTTGCCGGCGTAGTCGGCGTGCACCTCGTAGAACTCGCCGTCGTCCACCACGTGGCGGATGACGTCGTGCATGTCGTACGGCTTGTTGGGATGGTCGGGGACGATGTCCAGCAGCGCCTCGTCCGCCCGGTCGGACGGGTCGTCGGTGGGCCTGCAGGGCGGGTCCTCGGCGTTGTTCTGGGGGATGAACTCGAACAGGTGGCGGATGCGGTGCAGGCACTCCACCTCGCTCTTCACCGCGAAGTGGGCCACGCCGCTCTTCGCCGCGTGGGTGGCGGCGCCGCCCAGATCCTCCATGGTCACGTCTTCGTGCGTCACCGTCTTCACCACGTTGGGACCGGTCACGAACATGTAGCTCGTGCCCTGCACCATGTAGATGAAGTCGGTGATGGCGGGGCTGTACACCGCCCCGCCCGCGCACGGCCCCAGGATGGCGCTGATCTGCGGGATGACGCCCGACGCCAGGGTGTTGCGCAGGAAAATGTCGGCGTAGCCGCCGAGCGACGCCACCCCCTCCTGGATGCGCGCGCCGCCGGAGTCGTTCAGGCCGACCACCGGCGCGCCGGTCTTCAGCGCCATGTCCATCACCTTCACGATCTTCTCCGCGTGCGCCTCGCTGAGCGAGCCGCCGAAGACGGTGAAGTCCTGCGAGAACACGAAGACCAGGCGGCCCTGGATGGTGCCGTAGCCGGTCACCACGCCGTCGCCCAGGTACTTCTCCTTCTCCAGCCCGAAGTCGGTGGCGCGGTGCACCACGAAGCGGTCGAGCTCCACGAACGAGCCTTCGTCGAGCAGCACGTCGAGCCGCTCGCGCGCGGTGAGCTTCCCCCGCTCGTGCTGCGCCGCGATCCGCTTGGCGCCGCCGCCCGTCTCCGCCTGGCGGCGCAGCTCCTCCAGCCGCTCCAGCTTTTCCCGCATCGACATCGGGTACGTCCCCGTTCGGTTCGCGCGTGAAGGTTCGAAATCGAAGGGCGGGAATCTACGCCGGCGGCGGGCGGCCGAAAGTGCGGCGCATGCGATGGCCTCGGAAAAAACGTGTGATTCGACCACGGTCACCACAACGGACGGCCGTGCCGGCGAGTTTCGGCCTCTGCCGCGCACGCTCACCGCACCAGGCTGAACTCCACGGGGATGAGCAGCCGGACCCACACCGGCGAGCCGTTCAGCACGGGCGGGGAGAAGCGCATCGCGCGCGTCACGCGGAGCGACGCGTCGTCGAACTCGGGGATCCCGCTGCTGCCCGTCACGCTGACCAGGCGCGGAACGCCGGCGGGATCGACCACCACGGTGACCGTCACGCGGCCTGTCCTGCCCTCCTCCCGCAGTGCCTCGGGATAGCTCCGGGTGAGCAGGCGCACGATCGCGGACCGGTTCAGCAGCTCCGGCTTGACGACGAGGTCGTGCTCGTCCACCACCACAGCGGATGCCGGTAGGGTGTCGGCCACCGGGCCCGGCGCCGCACGCTGGGCGGCGGTCCGGGCAGGGTGCGCCGCGGAGATGACGACGAGGGCGATGATCGGGAGGCGCATCGGACCGAAGAGGAAGGGGTGGATGGAGGCCGAGGGATGGAAGCGCTGGCGCTTCAGGGCGTGAGGTCGAACCGGACGGGAAGGGTGAAGCGGCACCGGACCGGGATCCCACGCACCAGCGCAGGCCGGAACCGCATCCGCACCGCCACCGCGCGGGCGGCGGCGCCGAACTGCGGGTCCGCGGCGTCGAGCACGCCGACGCTCTCCACCGTTCCCTCACGCGAGGCGACCAGCTCGAGCGTGACACCGCCGGTGATCCCCCGGTCGCGCAGGACGGGCGGGTAGCTGCGCTCGATCGCGCCAGCCGCCTCGGCCCCGTTCAAGAGCTCCGGGCGGCGGGTCACGTCGCGGTAGTCCCAGACGACCGTCGTGTCGGACGGATCCGCGAGGGTGGCACGCGGGCGCGGATTCGCCGGCGCGGCGCACGCGGCCACCAGCGCGAGACCGGCGGAGAGGGCCGGTAGGCCGATCGTGGCAGGTGATCTCATCACGGCTCCGGGAGATGGAAGATGGGGGATCCGGTTCAGGCCCCGACGATCGCGCCCCGGATAGGCGTGCGAAAGGGGTGGAGAGCGCGACGGCTCTCCACCCCTTCGTTACCCCTGCGGAGCGGAAGCTCAGGCGGCTTCCGGGTCCTCCGTCGGGGCCAGCTCCTCGGCACCGGCCGCGGGGGCTTCCTCGGCCGGCGTGGCCTCGGGAGTCACCTCGGCGGCGGCCTCGGGGGCCTCCACCGGCGCGGCGGCCTCAGGGGCCTCAGCCGGAGCCTCGGCCTCGGCGATTTCAGCCGAAACTTCGGCCTCGGGAGCGGCCGGAGCCTCGGCCTCCGGAGCCTCAGCCTCAGCCTCCGCCGACGGGGCCTCGGGCGCCGCGGCCGGGGCCTCGGGCTCGGGGGCCTCGCCCGCCGCGGGCTCGGCACCCGCCTCGGCGGCGGGCTCCTCGCGGGTGCGGAAGATCGGCTCGCCGCCCTCGAACTTGGGCACGCGCGTCACCTCCAGCACGATCCGGCGGTTGCCGGCGTCGACCTCGGTCACCCGCATCTCCAGGTCGTCGCCCTCGACGAAGACGTCGGCCGGGTTCTGCAGCCCGGTGACGCCGAGCTGCGACACGGGGACGAAGCCCTCCACGTCGTCGCCCAGGTCCACCGCCACGCCCTTGTCCTGCAGGCGCGTGACCTTGCCGTTGATCTCCTGGCCGGCGTGGAACTGGTCGGCCAGGTGCTCCCACGGGTCGTCCTGGGTCTGCTTGAGCCCCAGCGAGATCCGCTTGTTCTCGGCGTCGACGCCCAGGATCACCACGTCCACGTCGTCGCCCTTCTTGACCACCTCGGACGGGTGCTGGATCCGCTTGGTCCAGCTCATGTCGGAGATGTGCACCAGGCCGTCGATCCCCGGCTCGATCTCCACGAAGGCGCCGAAGCTGGTGAGGTTGCGGACCTTGCCACTGAGGCGCGTGCCCACCGGGTACTTCACCGGCAGCGCGTGCCAGGGGTCCTCCTCGATCTGCTTCATCCCCAGCGAGATCTTCTCGCCCTCCGGGTCCACCTTCAGGATCACGGCCTCGATCTCGTCGCCCAGCGACACGATCTTGGACGGGTGCCGGACGTTGCGCGTCCAGCTCATCTCGCTGATGTGCACCAGCCCCTCGACGCCCTTCTCCAGCTCCACGAAGGCGCCGTAGTTGGTGATCGAGACCACCTTGCCGCGCACGCGGGCGCCCACCGGGTACTTCTTCTCGACGTCCTTCCAGGGGTACTCCTGGAGCTGCTTGAGGCCGAGCGACAGCCGCTCGCGCTCCCAGTCGATGTCGAGCACCTTGACCTCGAGCTCGGCGCCGATCTGCACCACCTCGCTGGGATGGCCCACGCGGCCCCAGCTCATGTCGGTGATGTGCAGCAGGCCGTCCATGCCGCCCAGGTCGATGAACGCGCCGAAGTCGGTGATGTTCTTCACCACGCCGGTGCGCACCTGCCCGACCTCGAGCTCCTTCTTCAGCTTGTCGCGCTTGACCTCGCGGTCCGCCTCGAGCAGCACGCGGCGGCTCACCACGATGTTGCGGCGGCGCTTGTTGAGCTTGATGATCTTGAACTCGTAGCTCTCGCCCAGCAGGTCCTCGATGTTGGGCACGCGGCGCAGCGCGATCTGCGAGCCCGGGAGGAACGCGTCGACGCCCATCAGGTCCACCGTCACGCCGCCCTTGATCTTGCGGGTGAGGGTGCCCTTGACCGGGGTGCCGCTCTCGTGGGCTTCCTTGATCTTCTCCCAGACGCGGAGGAAGTCGGCCTTCTTCTTGGAGAGGACGACCACGCCGTCCTCGTCCTCGAGGTTCTCGAGAAAGACCTCGACCTCGTCGCCGATCTGCAGGCTGTCGGGGTCCTTGAACTCGTCGCGGGTAACGGCACCCTCGCTCTTGAAGCCGAGGTCCAGGATCACGGCCTTGTCGGTCACGCGGAGCACGCGCGCCTTGACGATCTCGCCCTCTTCGATGTTGCTGAGGGTGTCGTCGTACATCTCGAGCATGGCCTCGTACTCCTCGGCGGAGTACTCGTCCTCGTCCCACAGGTCGGCCCGGATGTTCAGCGAGCGCGCGCGGTCGGCGAACTGCTGGGTGGTCATCTCCCGGCGCTCGGCGACGGCGACGCCGCCCTGGTCCTCGCCCTCGGGCGAGAAGTCTTCGTTGTGCTCGGCCATTGGGGTGTGGATCTCCTGAACATCCCGCCGGGCCGGGTTGGGCCGCCGCGACGGTTGGTTGGGGTGGATGCAGGCCCGGAGCGCGGTCGCGCATTTCCGGGAAAACATGAAAATCTACGGAATTCCTTCGCCCCGGTCAACCCCCGCGGGCGCGGGCGAGCCTTACGATCTCGGCCACCTGCGCGGGGAATTCGAGCCTGGTGGTGTCCACCTCCACCGCGTCGGCGGCGCGCGCCAGCGGGGCCACCGCGCGGGTGGAATCGACCTCGTCGCGCCCCAGCAGGCGGCCGGCCTCCGCGCCCACCTCCTCGTCCGACGGCTCGCCGGTTCCCTGCTCGCGCAGCCGCCGCCGGGCGCGCTCGGCGGGGTCGGCCACCAGGTACACCTTGAGCTCGGCGTCGGGGAACACCACGGTGCCGATGTCGCGCCCGTCGGCCACCAGGCCGCCGCGCGCGCCGGCCTCGCGCAGCGCGCCCATCAGCCAGCTGCGCACCGCGGGCACGGCGGCCATGCGCGAGACCTGCGCGTTCACCGCCGGTGAGCGGATTTCCGCGCTCACCTCCGCCCCGGCGACGGTGAGCGTGTACCCCTCCGCGTCCGGGCGGCCGTGGACGTCGAGCCGGTCCAGCGCGGACTCGGTCAGCGCTGGCCAGCGGTCGGCGTCGATTCCGGCCTGGAGCGCGGCGTGGGTGATGGCGCGGTAGAAGGCGCCCGAGTCCAGGTGCCGGTACCCCAGCTCGGCCGCGACCGCCTTCGCCGTCGAGCTCTTCCCCGACCCCGCCGGGCCATCCAGGGCGATGATGATTCCGTCCGGATGCCGTCTTCCGTCTGCCATTCGTCGTTCTTCCCAAGACAACGGTTGGGCTCACCCAGAGCACCCAGGGGACCAGAGAACGGCTTCCTTTCCTCTGGGCCTCCAGTCCCGTGGGTGAGATATCTTTTCAGCCGTGCGACGCGAGAGACCGGAGCACGTCCCAGAAACCGGGATAGCTGACCGCCGCGCACGCCCGGTCGTCGATCTCGATCTCGTTCCCGGGGAGCGCCGCCAGCACGCCGAAGGCCATGGCGATGCGGTGGTCGCCGTGGGTGACGACGCGCCCGCGCAGCGGCCGGCCGGAGCCGCGCACCACGAGGCCGTCGTCCAGCTCCTCGGCCTCGCCGCCGACGGCGCGGAGCGCGTGGACCAGGGCGGCGATGCGGTCGCTCTCCTTCACCCGCAGCTCGCCCGCGCCGGTGATGCGCGTCTCGCCTTCCGCGCGCGCGGCGAGCGCGACCAGGACCGGCACCTCGTCGATGGCGGCGGGAATCTCGTGCGGTGCGACGTCGACGCCGCGCAGCCGCGAGGGGCGCACCACCAGGTCCGACACGGGCTCGCCTCCCTCGGCACGCCCGCGCTCCCACGCCACCAGTCCCATCATCCGGCGAACGATGGTGAAGAACCCCGTCCGCGTGGGGTTCGCGCAGACCCCGCGGATGCGCAGCTCCCCGGCGTCCGCGAGCAGCGCGAAGCCCGCGAGGAAGGCGGCGGACGACGGATCGCCGGGGACATGCAGCTCGAAGCCGCGCATCGGCGCATTCCAGCCGTCGAGGACCGCCCGAGCGCCATCCGCCGTCGTCTCCGTCCGCACCGGCGCGCCGAGCGAGGCGAGCATGCGCTCCGTGTGGTCGCGCGAGAGCACGGGTTCGGTGACGGAGACGGGGACGCGCGCGCCCAGCCCCGCGAGGAGCACGGCGGACTTGATCTGCGCGCTGGCCTTCGGCGAGGCGTAGTCGATCCCCCGCAGGCCGCCGCCGGTCACCTCGATCGGCAGCCGGTCGGGCGCATTCAGCTCGCGGAAGCGCGCGCCCATCTCGGCCAGCGGTGCGGTGATGCGGCGCATCGGGCGGGTGCGGAGCGACGCGTCGCCGGTGAGCACGGCGGAGAAGGGGCGCGACGCGAGCAGCCCCATCATCAGCCGCGCCGTGGTGCCGCTGTTGCCGCAGTCCAGGGGCGTGGACGGCGCGCTCCACCCCTCCATCCCCCGCCCGTGGACGACGATGGCGGACGCGTCCACCGGAGGCTCCGGGACGTCGCAGCCCAGCGCGCGGAGCACGGCTGCGGTGCTGCGGCAGTCCTCGCCCGGGAGGAGGCCGCTCAGCCGGCTCTCGCCCTCCGCCGCGGCGGCGAGCATCAGCGCGCGGTGGGTGATCGACTTGTCGCCGGGGACGCGGACGTCCCCGTGGATCTCGAAGCGCATCGGGCGTGGTCGGAGGCGGGATTCGGATGCCGGAAACTACCCGTCGCGGCGCCGGTCGCAACGCTCGACCCTCGATCGGACGCGGCGAACGATGCAGGATTCAGCCGTCCACGCGTGCGACGACCCGGCGAAGGTACCGGAACGTCTCCCCTGAGTCCCACCGCGCGGCGCGGAACGGCGGTTGCGCACTACCTCCGGCAGGCCACCCGCGGGACCCCACCACGCACCGGACGCAAAGATGACTCGAACTCACTGGCAGTCCATCGCTTGCGCGCTGGCGGCACTCGCCGCCGCCGCTCCCGCCACGGCGCAGCGCGCCACCCTGAAAGGACAGGTGGTAGACGCCACGAGTGGACAGCCGATCCCCGCCGCCGTGGTGGAGGTCATGCCCCGCCACGAGAAGGCACTGACGGACGCGCAGGGCCGCTTCACCGTCCGCACCACGCTGGGCGAGCACGTGATCGTGGCCGATGCCCTGGGCTTCGGCAGCGCGATGACGCCGGTGGAGCTCGCCGACGCCGAGGTCGAGGTGCAGGTGGCGCTGGCGAAGGACCCGGTGATGCTGGAGCGCATCGTGGCCACGGCGAGCCGGCTGGAATCGCGCCGCCGCGCCTACCCGCGCCCCGTCCGCGTGCTGAACGCCACGGAGATCGCCGCCTCGGGGGCGCCTGACATCAGCATGCTGGTCCGTGAGCGGCTGGGCGTCTACTTCACCGAGTGCTCGCGCTTCGCCCCGGGCCTGGCGCTGGCCACCAGTCAGCGGCTGGATCCGTTCGCCGGGGCCAGCGGGTACATGGGCTGCGTGTACTCGCGGGGCGGGGCGGTCCACTCGAGCATCTACGTCGACGAGGTGCGGATGCCCGACACGGGGATCCTGGCCCTCTACAGCCCGCAGGAGGTGGCGGCGGTGGAGGTGTACCACAACGGCGAGCAGATCCGCATCTACACCCGCTGGTTCATGGAGTGGGCGGCCCGGACCAACTACCGGCCCCTCCCGCTCAGCATGGCGTCGTTCTGACGGCACCCGGCGGCAGCGGTCCACGCGCCCGCGGCGGAGCTACTCCGCCGCGGGCGCGCCGTCGTCCAGCCGGACCGTGCCGGATCTCACGGTGCGCAGCGCCCCGGCATTGGTCCGCAGCAGCAGCGCGCCGCCGGGGGTGATCCCCAGCGCCGTCCCCACCAGCTCCTCTCCCCCGGTCACCCGCACGCCGCGGCCCACCAGCGCATCGCGGCCGGCGACGGCCTCCAGCAGCGCGCCGCCCAGCTCGGCGGGCGCCGCGGCGAGGCGACGGAAGACCGCCCCGGCGACGGCGCCCGCGACGTCGGCGCGCCGCGGTGCCCATCCCGCGGCGATGCGGACCGAGGTCGCGCCGTCCCGCAGCTCCGGGGGAAAGTCGTCTTCCGCGTGCAGCACGTTGATGCCGATCCCCGCCACCACGAACCCCGGCCCGCCCGCGTCCCAGCTCCCCTCGCAGAGGATCCCCGCCAGCTTGCGCCCCACGAGCTGAAGGTCGTTCGGCCACTTGAGCGCCATCCGCGCCGGGCGGACGAACGGGTCGAGCGCCTCCGCCGCGGCGAGGCCGACGAGGATGGGAAGGAGCCCGGGCGCCGCGAGCGGCTCCGGGCGCAGCACCATCGACAGCCACACCCCCAGCCCCGGCGGCGACGACCAGGGGCGCCCGCCCCTCCCCCGCCCCGCCACCTGCTCCTCCGCCAGCACGGCCGTCCCCGCCGGCGCCCCGGCCTCGGCCAGCGCGCGGGCGACGTCGTTGGTGGAGCCCACGCGCTCGTAGAGGTACACCCCCGGAAGGCCCCAGCGCGCCGCCAGGTCGGCCGCGGCTGCGCCCTCCCATCGCTCCGCCCGACGCTCGATCATGTGGGATTCGCGAAACATCACCCGGCGGCCCGGAGCCGCAGGGAGAGGTCGAGCGCGGGGGCGGAATGGGTGAGCGCGCCCACGGAGATGAAGTCCACGCCGGTCTCGGCGAAGGCGCGGATGGTCTCGACGGTGATCCCGCCGGAGGCCTCGGTCTCGGGACGCGGGGCTCCATTCGCGATGACGAGCGCCACGGCCTCGCGCATCGTCGCCGGGTCCATGTTGTCGAACATCACGCGGTCCACGCGGGCGGCGAGCGCCTCGCCGACCTCGGCCAGCGTGGAGGTCTCCACCTCCACCCGCAGGCCGCGGTCGTTGCGGATGCGCACGGCCTCGACCGCGGCCATGATCCCGCCGGCCGCGGCGATGTGGTTGTCCTTGATCATCACCATGTCGTAGAGCCCGACGCGGTGGTTGGACCCGCCGCCCGCGACCACGGCGGCCTTCTCCAGCAGGCGCATCCCCGGCGTGGTCTTGCGCGTGTCGATCACCCGCGCCCCGGTCCCGTGAACAGCGTCCACGTAGACGTGCGTCAGCGTCGCGACACCCGAGAGCCGCTGGAGGACGTTGAGAGCGGTCCGCTCGGCGGTGAGGATCGCCCGCGCGGAGCCCTCGATGCGCATCAACAGGTCGCCGCGCGTCGCCTCGTCGCCGTCCGACGCGAGCGCTGTCACCTCGAGCGCTGGGTCCACCCGTCGGAACACCTCCGTCGCCACCTCCATCCCCGCGATCACGCCGACGATGGCCTTCATCGCGATGTACGCCTCCGCCCGCCGGTCCGTCGGGACGGTCCAGAGGGTGGTGAAGTCGCCCGCGCCCACGTCCTCCGCGAGCGCCGCGTCGATCAGCGCGGCCGCCTCGCGTGGCAGCGTCATCGCGGCGCTCCCGCCGCCGCGGGGACCGCTTGGCGCGTCGCCTCGGCCGGGTCCGCGTCGGGGCCGGCGAGGATGCGCTCGTAGTAGCGCTCGTACTGGGGGATGATGGCGGCCACGCTGTAGCGCTCGGTCGCGCTGGCGACGGCCGCGGCGCTGAAGCGGCGCCAGGTTTCCGGGTCGCGCAGGATGTGGATCGCGCCGTCGGCCATCGCCTCCACGTCGCCCACGGGGGCCAGGAACCCGTTCTCGCCGTCGTCCACCACCTCGGGGAGCCCGCCCGCGCGCGAGGCGATCACCGGCACCCCGCTGGCCATCGCCTCCAGCGCCACCAGGCCGAACGACTCGTTCTGCGACGGGAGCAGGAGGAGGTCGGCGCAGGCCATGATCTCGGCCACCGAGTCCTGCTTCCCGAGGAAGATGACGCGGTCGGTGACGCCCTGCAGGCGCGCCTCGTCGGCGGCCTCGGGGCGGTCGGGGCCGTCGCCGATGAACACCAGCCGCGACGGGACCTGGCGAGACAGCCGGGCGAACACCCGGACGACGTCGCGCACCCGCTTGACGGGACGGAAGTTGGAGACGTGCAGCACCAGCTTCTCGCCATCCTTCAGGAAGGCCGTCTTGCGGCAGGGGTAGCGGCTGCGGGCGTAGAGCGCGGGGTCCACGAAGTTGGGGATCACCTCGATGCGCTCCTCGGGGACGCCGAACGCCTCCACCGTCTCCTGCCGCAGGTACTCAGAGACGGAGGTGATCCCGTCGGAGCGGAGGATGGAGAAGCGGGTGATCTCCCAGAAGTTGCGCTCCTGCCCCACCAGGGTGATGTCGGTGCCGTGCAGCGTGGTGACGATCTTCAGCGGCATGCGGTCGCCCAGCATCTCCTTGGCGATCCAGGCGCTGGTGGCGTGCGGGATGGCGTAGTGCACGTGCAGCAGATCCAGCCCCTCGCGCAGCGCCACCTCGTGCATCACCGCCGAGAGCGCCAGCGAGTAGTTGTTGTGCTCGAACAGCGGGTAGTGCACCATCTCCACCTCATGGAAGAACACCCGTTCCATGAAGCGCGGGAGGCGGAACGGCTGGGCGTACGAGATGAAGTGGATCTCGTGCCCGCGCTCCGCCAGCTCGATCCCCAGCTCGGTGGCGATGGCGCCGGAGCCGCCGTACGTCGGGTAGCAGGTGATGCCGATTTTCACGAAAGTGCCTAGGGCCAAGTGCCAAGTGCCAAGTGCTGAGTGCTGAGTGCCAAGTGCTGAGTGCTGAGTGCTGAGTGCTGAGTGCTGAGTGCTGAGTGCCAGATGCGAGACTATGGCAGCATCGGTGCCGAAGTTCCGCGTACCCCGCCACCCGACCTTCAGGTTCGTGCCCACACCGAGGTGTGACGGGTGTCATCCCGAGGCCCGGCCGCGAAGAAGCCACCCCCGCACCTGAGGTCCGCAGGGCCGAGGGATCCAGCCGGAGACGCGCGAGGCCCGGGCGCGGCAGCGTCGCGAATGCCGCCGACGCGCGCCGCCATCCGCCGCGACGCACGGGGACTACGCGGTTTCCTTCGCCGCGCGCCAAGCGGCGACGATCTCGTCCGCCAGCTCGGCGCGAGGGCGGGTGGCGTCGAGGCGCACCAGGGGCTGGGTGAGCTGGGTGCGGTTCCACGTCTGCTGGCGCTTGGTGTACGCCCGCGTGTTGCGCCGCGCCAGTTCCAGCGCCTCGTCCAGCGTCCGCTCGCCGCGGAAGAAAGGGAAGAGCTCGATGTAGGCGTGCGCGTTGAGCCCCGGCGCGTCCTCGCCGTAGCGCTCCACCAAGGCGCGAACCTCCTCCACCAGTCCGGCCGTCACCATCTCGCCGACGCGCGCGTCCACGGCGCCGTGAAGGCGCTCGCGCGGGACCTCCAGCACGCAGGTGAGCACCGGCACCGGCGGCGCCTCGGGGGGCGCGTTGCGATGCCACCAGGAGAGCGGGTGTCCGGTGAGGAGCGCCACCTCCAGCGCGCGCATCAGCCGCTGGCGCCCGCCGCCGCCGCGCAGCCGCTCCGCCGCCTCGGGGTCGAGCGGCTCCAGGCGGGAAAGCAGCGCCTCGTCCGTCATCCCCGCCAGCTCGCGCGCCAACTCCACGCGGCGCTCGGAGTCCAACTCGGGCTCGCGGAAGATGGGGTTCGTGAGCGCGCGCAGGAAGAACCCGCTCCCGCCCACCAGCATCGGCACCGCGCCGCGCGCGCGGATGTCGGGAATGGCCTCGCGGGCGTAGCGCGCCCATCGCCCCGCGCTGAAGCGCTCCGACGGCTCCACCAGGTCGATGCCGTGGTGCGGGATGCCCCCGCGCTCCTCCGGCGTCGGCTTGGCGGTGCCCACGTCCATCCCCCGGTAGACCGAGCGCGAGTCCATCGACACGATCTCGCCGCCGAGCCGCCGCGCGACCTCGATCGACAGCGCCGTCTTCCCCGACGCCGTGGGGCCGACGATGGCGAGCGCCTCGGGGACGGCGCCGGGCGGCGGACCGGCCCCCACGCTCATCGCCCGTTCGCGGAGCTCATCCGCTCCGCCCGAAGCGGCGGTGCAGCTCGGCGAGCGAGAGCTGGATCACCGTCGGGCGGCCGTGGATGTCGTGGTACGGGAGCTCGGTGGCGAAGAGGCGGTCGAAGAGCTCCGTCATCTCCCGCTGCGTCAGCTTCTGCCCCGCCTTGATGGCGCCCTTGCACGCCATCGACAGCGCGATCCGCTGGTGCTGGGTACGCGCGCTCTCCACCAGCGGCGAGCCGTCCGTCAGCTCCGCCACCATCTCGCGCAGGCAGCGCTCCGCGTCGAAGTACGGGTGGGGATTGGGGACGGAGTGCACGATGATCGCGCGCCCGCCGAAGGGCTCCACCTCGAACCCGGCGCGCTCCAGCACCCCGCTCACCTCCTCCACCAGCGCGTACTCGGCCGGCGACAGGCGCAGGGTGATGGGGAAGAGCAGCCGCTGGCTCGCCGCCTGCCCGCCGTCGAAGCCGCGGACGATCTCCTCGTACAGCACCCGCTCGTGCGCCGAGTGCTGGTCCACCAGGATCAGCCCGGTGCGCGTCTCCGCCAGGATGTAGGTGTTGTGCACCTGCCACATCGGCGCCGCCGAGCCCATCAGCTCGGCGCCCGGCAGCTGCTTTTCCTCCGCCGCCGGCGGAGGGGCCGGCAGGCCGCCTCCCGCGACGAAGAGCGCCATCTGCGGCTCGAACGGCTCGGGCGGCGCGCCCGCGGGGCCGTCCAGGGACACGGTGGAGGCTGGCGACGTGCCGTACGGCCGCGCCGCCTCGCGCACCCGGCCCACGCCGAACCCCGCGGGCACGTGGTA
>DASYJZ010000258.1:0-16817 GCA_035995965.1 Longimicrobium sp.
CCAGCTCCCCCAGCTCCGAGGCCTTGAGCGCCAGCAGCCCCTGCAGCACCGAGCCCCCGCGCGAGTCGAAGAGGTGCACCGGCACCTCGCCCTCGGCACGCTGCCTGGCCGCCGCCTGCGCCGAAGCGAAGGTGCCGGAGAGGCCCGAGGAGAGGAGGATGGCGATCACCGCCTCGCCCTCTTCCGAGGCGCGGCGGTAGGCCTCCAGGAAGGCGGCGGGCGCGGGCTGCGAGGTGCTGGGGTGCGCGCCCTCCTTGAGCTTCTCCACGAACGCCTCGGCGGACACGTCGATCCGGTCGCGCAGCACCGTGTCGCCGAACACCAGGCTGAGCGGCACCAGGTGCATCCCGTGCGCGCGGATCACCTCGTCCGGCAGGTCGCAGGCGGTGTCGGCCACGATGGAGACGGGGCGGCGCGCCAGCGTCATGTGCCCGGCCGCGGCGGCGCTCGCCACGGTGGCGTGCTGCGCGCGCATGTCCTCGGCCTTGTGCGTGGCCAGGCGGCCGAGCGTGCGCAGGTAGGTGAACACCTCCTCCGGCTCGTCGGTGTGGATGTGCACCTTGAGCAGCTCGGCCGCGCGGATCACCACCAGCGAGTCGCCCTTCTCGCGCAGCACCGCGCGCACCGCATCGGCGTCGGGGATCCTGGCGCCGCGCACCAGCGCCTCGGTGCAGAAGCGGTAGCTCTCCGCGCTCTCGGGGTACTCCATGGCCGCGGCAGCGAAGGCGGGCTCCGCCTCCCACTCCGGCGTCTCCTCCACCGCCACCAGCGGGTCGCCCGCCAGGAACGACGCGATCCCCTCCAGCAGGTGCACGAAGCCCTTCGCGCCCGCGTCCACCACCCCGGCGCGCTTCAGCGCGGGCAGCAGGTCCGGGGTCGACGCCAGCGCCTCGCGGGCCTTCACCATCAGCCGCTCGAAGAGCACCACGTAGTCCGAGTCCTGCAGCCGCTCCGCCTCGTCGCTGATGGCGCGCATGATGGTGATCATGGTGCCCTCGACCGGCTTCTCCAGCGCGCGGTAGACGTGCTCGGTGGCGCTCCTCAGCACCCCCGCGAACTCGCCCACCGAGATCCGCGGGCGCTCGCCCACGGCGTCGCTGAAGCCCAGCAGGAAGTGCGAGAGGATCATCCCGCAGTTGCCGCGCGCCCCCATGATCGCCGCCTCCGACGCCTGCCGCGCCACCACCGCCAGCGAGGTCTCGGTCCCCGCGCGCAGCCGGTCGGCGATGGACGACACGGTGAGCGCCAGGTTGGTGCCCGTGTCGCCGTCGGGGACGGGGAAGACGTTGATGCGGTTGAGGTCCGCCCGGTGCCGCTGCACGTACTCTGACGCCGTGAGCAGCGCTCCGCGCAGGCCTGCGCCGTCGAGGTCGGTGGGTACGCTCATCGTGCTCGCTGTGGGTGCCGGCGGCCTGCCGCGGGGAACGGGCGGCGGCGTGGATTGCGGCGCCGGGTTGGGAGGAGACGTTTCCACAACACTACGCCCCCCCGCGGTGGCCGCAAGAGGCGCGGCGGGCCCCGGCCGGCGGCGCGGGTGACGCAAACCCTTCTCCGCGCGTCGCTTACGGGCCGCGGCGTTGACGGGGGCGGTCGTCGCGGCCAACTTTGTCGCGCCGCCGGGGGCACCGCGCGGCCGGGCGCGGGTCCGTGACGCGCACGAGCATCCCACAACGGAGAGGATCAGGATGAAGAAGACGACGATGTCCGGCTTTGCCGTGGCCGTGGCCGCGCTGGTGGTGGCGGGGAGCGCGGGCGCGCAGGTGTGCGCCGGGTTCCCGATCGCCGAGGGGCAGGGCTCCATCGGCGGGCTGGCCAGCTTTCCCAGCGGCGTGAACAACTTCGGCGTCGAGGGCGCCTACAACTTCACCGGGCCCTTCTCGGCGAACGCCGGCTACATCCGCTCCACCGAGACCGGTGGAGGCCCCGGTAAGCAGGACGTGTTCCGCGTGGGTGCCGCGCTGGACATCAGCTCGGCGGCGTCGGGCATCCTCCCGGGCGTGTCGGTGTGCCCGAACGCCCGTGCCGACTTCGCGTCGCAGGGCGGCGTGAATTCCTACAGCATTCCGGTGGGGCTGGGGCTGGGCGTGAGCCTCCCGCTCGGCGCGCCCGACATGAGCCTTTCGCCGTACGTGATCCCGGCCGCCTACTTCACGCACATCAGCGGCGACATCGGCGGCGTCCACGTCTCCGACAGCTCCACCGACTTCGGCATCCGCGGCGGCGCGGACCTCAACGTCGACCGCTTCTACTTCGGCGGCACGGTGGAGTGGATCAACGTGTCGGGCAACAAGGCGGTGTTCGGCGTGCGCGCCGGCATCAAGCTCTGATTCGCCGCACTCCGGCGCATCCCCGGCCCCCGCCGCAGCCCGCGGCGGGGGCCGGTTTTCGTTCCGGCGGACGCGTTCCTTTCGCGGGCGCGGCCGCAGCCGTATCGTGCAGCCGGGCACCCCGGACGGGTTCCGGGGCGGCGTCCCACCGCGCCGCGCATGCGAAACCCCCGAGAAACGGGAACCGGATGAAGAACGCGACGTGGGGCACTGCCACGGCGGCGGCGGCGCTTCTGCTGGTGGCGGGGAGCGCGGGCGCGCAGGTGTGCGCCGGGTTCCCGGCGCCGGAGGGCCGGGGCACGGCGGGCGGGCTGGCGAACTTTCCCAGGGGGTACCAGCAGTACGGATGGGAGGGCTCGTCCAACCTGCAGGGCCCGCTGGCGCTCAACGGCGGGATCCTCGGCGCGTTCAACAACGGCGCCAGCCTCTTCACCCTCCGCGGCGGAGTCGCCATCAAGGTCGACTCCATCGCCCGGCTCCCCGGGCTCTCGATCTGCCCCAACCTGCGCGTGGACTTCAGCTCGCGCAGCGGCTACACCCTCTGGCAGGTGCCGATCGGGCTCGGGTTGGGCGCCACCCTCCCGCTGGGCCGCGAGACGGCGCTCACGCCGTACGTGATCCCGGCGCTGGTCTGGCAGCAGCTCAGCGCCGGCACCGGCAACAGCGTGAGCGAGAGCGACTTCGGCGTCCGCGGGGGCGCGAACCTGGGCTTCGGCCGCTTCTACCTGGGCGGCACGGTGGAGTGGATCCAGGCCCCCGGCACCCGGGCGATGTTCGGCGTGCGCGGCGGGGCGATCTTCTGATCGGCCCCGGCGGTCCTTTCGCGGGTGCCGTCATGCGCGTAACCTCCAGCCGCGTTCGCCGGGCGCAGCGGGCGTCCGGCCCTCACCCAACGTGACCGAGAGACAAGTCATGCAGAAGCTGACCACCGTCGCCGCGGCCCTGGCCGGGGCGGCCCTGCTCGCCGGCCCCGCCGCCGCGCAGATCCCGCACATCACCCCCTTCGCCTTCGAGGGGCGCGCCGGCGCCGGCGTGCCGATGGGCGACTTCAGCCACCTGGCCGGGCCGGGCCTGGCCGTGAGCGGCAGCATCACCTACCACGCGGTGCCGCTGCTGGGCGTGTACGCGGGCGCCAGCCACGCCCAGTTCTCGCGCGACGCCGGCGCCGGCGACTACAAGGACACCGGCTTCGACGTGGGCGCGCGGCTCGGCATCCCCACGCCGCTCATCCCCATCGACCCCTGGATCAAGGCGGGCGTGGTGATCCACCGCCTGGAGCTCACCGGCGCGGGTGGCGCCGATTTCAGCGACTGGGGCACGGGCTACGAGGTCGGCGCCGGGCTGGGCCTCGGCTTCGGGCCGATCTCCATCACCCCCGGGGTGAGCTACGTCAACCACAGCTACAACGACGGCGCCGCAGTCGACCGGAAGGCGAGCTACGTGAAGGCCGACGTCGGGGTGCGCATCCGCATCTGACCTGACAGCCGTTTCACGCAGAGACGCAGAGGAACCGAGAGAACGGCGGGCAAGCCCTCTTGGTTCCTCTGCGTCTTCGTGCTCTACGGCATCCAGTGGACGACTGGGTTGTCGCAGCCAAAGCAAGCCGATCAAGGGTGCATTCGCGCAAAACCCCAAGACGTCATCCTGAGTCTCTACCGCGCTGCGCGCGACCATGAAGGATGAAAGATGACATCTTCTTATGCTGCAACCATTTAGCCGATTTACTTTCTATTCAGGCCGGCCACGTCTCATCCTTCTATCCGGCAAAGATTTGGCAGGCCGAAGGATCTATAGCCGGCCATCGAAACACTTCAGGAATGCACGGCTGATCAGGGAATCTTGCACGTCCTTCGAGGATCCGCCGACTGCCACTGCATCCGGGGTGAGACGGTCTGTTTCATTGACATCGGGTGAAACCACGACTAATACTTAGACGTACGTCTAATAGACGTTGATCTAACCATCGAGGAAGCGGGAGATGCTCGACGCGACGATGCGCGCACTGGCGGACCCCACGCGGCGCGAGATCCTCAAGGCGCTGCGGCGCGGGGACCTGGCCGCGGGGGAGATCTCCGGGCGCTTCCCGATGACCGCCGCGTCGGTGTCGCACCACCTCTCCGTGCTCAAGGAAGCCGGGCTGGTGAAGGTGGAGCGCAACGGCCGCAACCAGATCTATTCACTCGAGAGCACCGTCTTCCAGGAGCTCATCCAGGAGATGATGGAGCTCTTCGGCACGGGGAGGGAGCCATGAAGAGACGCTGGGCCGCGCCGCTCCTGCTCGCGGCGATGTGGGCGTTCGCGCTGGCCGTGTACCCGCGCCTGTCGGCGCGCATTCCCACCCACTGGAACCTGCACGGGCAGGTGGACGGCTGGGGCGGGCGCAGCGCGGTGTTCCTGCTGCCGGCGATCGCGACCGCGGTGGCGCTGCTGATGATCGTGCTGCCGCGGATCGACCCGCGCCGCGCCAACGTGGAGAAGTCCAGGGACGAGCTGTGGCGGTTCGTGAACGTGCTGCTCCTGTTCATGGCGTGGATGGAGGCCGTCATGCTCGCTGCGACGCTGGGGTGGCGGGTGGACATGACGCGCGCGGCGCTCGGCGGCACGGGCGTGCTGCTGGTGGTGATCGGCAACTACCTGCCCCGCATCCGCTCCAACTGGTTCTTCGGCATCCGCACCCCGTGGACGCTGAGCAGCGAGCGTGTCTGGCGCGAGACGCACCGCGTGGGCGGCCGCACGCTGGTGGCGGCGGGAGTGGTGATGGCGCTCGCCATGTTCGCCCCCGCGCCGCTCGCGGAGGTGGTGATCATCCCCGTCATCCTCGTGGCGGTGGTGGTGCCGGTGGCCTACTCGTACCTGGCCTGGCGGCGGGAGGCCGCGGGCGGCGCGGGTTGACGGCGGCCCGCGCCTGCCGCGAATGCCGGCGGGCGCCTCGAAATCGGGGAAGACACGGGAAGGTCGACGATGAGATCCAGGTCGTTTTCCGGCGCGCTGCTCGCCGCGGCGCTGCTGATGCCGGCCGCGGCGCGGGCGCAGGAGCGCGGCGCGTTCGTGGTGACGGTGGGCGCCGACACCATCCTGGTCGAGCGCTTCACCCGCACCGCCGGCATGGTCGAGGCGGTCGCCGACCTGACCGGCCGGGCGCGCATGGCGATCGTCATCCACACCGGCGCCGGCGCGTCGGTGAGCGAGGTCGACCTGCGCGCCTGGGGGCCGGGCGCGCCGGACGGCGCCGCGCCGCTGCAGCGGGGGCGCGTCGTCTTCGCGGGCGACAGCACCGTGGCCACCCTCGAGGCGGGCGGGCAGCCGCACGTGCAGACGGTGCGCGGCACCCGCGGCGCGTTGCCGATGCTGAACCCCTCGGCGCTGATGCTGGAGCAGGTGCTGATGCGCGCCCGCGCGCTCTCCCCGCGCGACAGCGTCACCGTCCCCATGCTGTTGATCGGGTCGACCCAGGCGTTCGCGGCGCGGGTGCGCTGGGTGGGCGCCGACTCGGCGGTGCTCTCCGACGGGATGGCCGACGTGCGCGCCCGGGTGGACCCGGCGGGGCGGCTCCTGGGCGCGGCGGTCCCGTCGCAGAACCTCGTCATCCTGCGCGTGGCCGACGCCCGCGCGCCGACGTCCGCGCGTGCCGACTACTCGGCGCCGGAGGGCGCGCCCTACGCGGCCGAGGAGGTGCGCGTCCCGCACCCGGGCGGGTTCCAGCTCGCGGGGACGCTCACGCTGCCCGGGGCGCGGCGCGGCCGGGTCCCCGCGGTCGTCACCATCACCGGAACGGGGCAGGAGGACCGCGACGAGTCCATCCCCAATCCCGCCGGGTACCGGCCGTTCCGCGAGGTGGCGGACACGCTGGGGCGCCGCGGCATCGCCGTGCTGCGGATGGACGACCGCGGCTTCGGCGCCTCCGGCGGCGACCCGTCGCGGGCCACCAGCCGCGACTTCGCGGGCGACATCGCGGCGGCGGTGGCGTACCTGCGCACCCGTCCGGAGATCGACCCCGGGCGAATCGCGCTGGTGGGCCACAGCGAAGGCGGGATCATCGCGCCGATGCTCGCCACCGACGACCCGCGGATCCGGGCCGTGGTGCTGATCGCCGGGACGTCGCGGAAGGGCCGGCGCGTGCTGGACTACCAGCTTCGGCAGGGCGTGGACCTCGACACCACCATCGCCCCCGCGCGGCGCGACTCGGCCTACCGCGCCGCGTGGGCGACGATGGACTCCACCGCGGCGCGGATGCCGTGGCTCACCTTCTTCTACGACTACGATCCGCTCGTCACCGCGGCCAAGCTGCGGCAGCCCGTGCTGATCCTGCAGGGCGCCACCGACCGCCAGGTGACGGCCGACCAGGCGCCCGAGCTCGCGGCCGCCATCCGCGGCGGCGGCAACCGCGACGTGACGCTGCGGGTGTTCCCCGGCCTCGACCACCTGATGGCCCCCGACCCCGACGGCAGTCCGGCCGGCTACGCCACCCTTCCCTCGCCGAAGGTGTCCCGCGAGGTGCTCGGCACGCTGGCCGACTGGCTCACCATGAAGCTTCGCTAGCGCAGAAGCTTACGCGATGTCGCGCAGAGACGCGGAGGAAGCCATCCCCCCGCGTCTTCGCGTTGCCGCGAACGAATTCGAGCAACAGGACGTCGTCCTAACCCCGCCGCTGCTCCCCGACGCCAGCCGCGACACATCAGCCGCGGCGGCGGTGCGGCTTCCGCGGCGGGCCACGTGCGTGGTCGGTCAGATCCTTCGGCCCTGCGCAGTGCGGCGTGGACTCACGGCAACCTGCGGCCGGGCCTCAGGATGACACCGTGGGGGGGGCGAAGGCTGTCAGCAACCCGGCGGCGCGGATGCCAAGGCGCATCAGCCAACAACGGCCGGCGCGCGCTTGTTCGGCACCCTACTGCTCCGGCTGGCGGTAGGCGGCCCAGAAGAACAGCGAGACCGCGACGGCGAGCCAGATGAAGGTCGCGGTCAGCCACGCGCCCGCGTCGGGGAGCCACGCGTGCTTCATGGGGGTGACCTCCCAGACCAGCCCGGTGAGCACGGTGGTGAGCCCGAGGTGCCCCTGCAGGAGGGCGTTGATGCCGGCGGTGATGGGCTCGGTGGCGTCGAGCCCGCGGAGGGCGCCGAGGAAAAGGTACCCGACCATCCCGCCGCCGAGCCACCGCCACGGGCGCGACGTCGCCAGCGTAAGCGCGCTCCCCAGCAGGTACATCACCGTCGCGCCGGCGAAGGGCGCCAGCCACTGCCACGGCTCGGCGGCCGCGTCCACGCTCCCGCCCGTGGACAGGGAGAGAATCCCCATCCACCCGAAGAACGCCGTCACCCCCGCGAGCGTCCAGGCCAGCCCGGCGGCGACCCGCGCGGACGCGTGCGCGCCGTGGCTCACGGGCATGGCGTGGTGGTACCCGCGGCGCGCCGGGTCCTCGCCCTTCCACACCGCCATGGGGATCAGCAGCGCCATCATCGCCGCCGCGATCCCCTCCTTGGGCGAGAACGGGATCTCCGCGAAGCCGTGCTGCACCTGGGTCCACGCGATGAACGCGGTGAAGAGCACGGCGAAGCCCCCCACGATCGTCCCCTCGCGCTTCAGGGCGAGCCCCGCCGAGGCGAGCTGCTCGCGCAGCACGTCCATCCACCCGGGGACGGGGTTCATCGCGGCCCCCTCCAGCGGCGGCGCGGGCGCGGTGAGGCCGACGTTCTCCGGCAGGGCGAACGTCGAGGCGATGGGGTCGGCGGTGGTGGCGTTCATCCGGGCGCTCCGGCTTGCGGTGAGGCTGGACGCGGCGACTACCGTTCCGGCTGGCGGTACGCGGCCCAGAGGAAGAGCGAGACGGCGGCGGCGAGCCAGAGGAAGGTCGCCGTCAGCCACGTGCCCGCGTCGGCCTTCATCCCCGTGAATTTCGTGCTTTCGACCAGCCCGGTGAGCACGGTGCTGAGCCCGTACTGCCCCGTCACGACGGCGTCGACCGCGTCGGACAGGGGCGTTGCCGCGTCGATCGCGCGGAAGGCGCTGAGGAAGAAGTACCCCACGGCGCTGAAGCCCAGCCACCGCCAGGGTCGCGACGTCGCCAGCGTGAGCGCGCTGCCCAGCAGGTACAGCACCGTGGCGCCGGCGAACGGCGCCGCCCACTGCCACGCCTCGACCTGCTCCACGCGCCCACCCGTGGTCAGGGAGAGCAGCCCCATCCACCCGAAGAAGGCCGCGCCCCCGGCGAGCGTCCACGCCAGCCCAGCGGCGGCGCGCGCCACCGCATGCTCGCCGTGGCCCACGGGCATGGCGTGATGGTACCCGCGGCGCGCGGGGTCCTCGCCCTTCCAGACGCCCATGGGGATCAGGAACGCCATCATCGCGGCCGCGATCCCCTCGGCCGGTGAGAGCGGGAGGTCGCCGGTCCCCTGCTGCACCTGCATCCAGAAGATGAACGCGGTGAAGAGCACAGCGAAGCCCCCCACGACCGTTCCCTCGCGCCGCAGCGCGAGCCCCACCGAGGAGAGCTGCTCGCGCAGCACGTCCATCCACCCCGGGACGGGGTTCAGCGCGGCCCCCTCGAGCGGCGGTGCCGGGGCGGTGAGGCCGACGTTCTCCGGCATGGCGAACGTCGAGGCGGTGGGGTCGGCCGTGGTGGTGTTCATCCGGGCCGTCCGGCTGGCGGGGAGTGGCGACGGGTCTGGGTCATCCTCATTCCTTGCGGCTCAGCAGGGCGACGGCCGCGTCCTCCAGCGTAAGCGGCGCGGCGTCGCGGACGGTGGCGCCGCTCTCCGTGAGGCGGAGGGAGACCTCGCGCTCGTCGCCCCACACGCTCCACTGGATCTCGCGCCCCACCCCGCCGCGGCGGATCACGGTGCCGTCCAGCCCCGGCACGCCCTTCCATCCCTCGGGGACGTCGGCGCGGTAGCGGCGCAGCATGCGGTGCAGCGTCTCGCGCGGCATCTGTGCGGTCAGGCGGCCGTCGCGCATCACCCCCAGGTGGTCGGCCAGCCGGTCGACCTCGTGCACGATGTGGGTGCAGATCAGCACCGTGCACCCAGTGTCGGCCACGTGCTCGGCGAGCATCCCCAGCGTCTCGTCGCGCATCACCGGGTCGAGCCCGTCCGTGGGCTCGTCGAGCACCAGCAGCGGCGGGCGGTGGGCCATCGCCAGCAGCAGGTGCACGCGCCGCGCGAGTCCCTTGGAGAGCTTACCCAGCGTCCGCGAGAGGTCCAGCTCGAAGGCGTTCGCCAGCTTCGCCGCGTACTCCCAGTCCCACGCGGGGAAGTACACGGCGTGGTGCTGCAGAAGCCGGCCGACGGTCATGTACGCGTATCCCCAGTCGCCGCGCTCGGGGACGTAGCCCACCTGCGCGCGCACCAGCGGGCCGTTCGCGCGCGGGTCCATCCCCAGCACCCGCACGCTCCCGCCGTCCGGCTTCACCAACCCCAGCAGGAGCTTGAGCGTGGTCGTCTTCCCCGCGCCGTTGGGCCCCACCAGCACGTACACGGCGCCCTCCGGCACCTGCAGGTCCACGCCGAGCAGGGCGAAGTCCTTCCCGTAGCGCTTGGCGACGCCGCGGGTGGCGACAGCCAGGGCGGCGGCCTCGATCTCGGTCGGGAGCGCGGCGGTCATCGCGGCGTGGCTCCGGTCGCGGTGGGGGCGGGGGATGGGGATGCGGGCACGTCCTCGGCCGCGGCGCGGATGGCGTCCGCGAGCTCGACGGCGGAGATGCCGTTGCGCCGCGCGTCGCGCAGCGCGCGGTCGACCAGGCGGCGCAGCATCGCCGCGCGGTCCTCGCCCGACGCGGGCGGCGGCGCGACGACGGGGCCGCGGCCCCAGCGCATCTGCACCACCCCCTGGGCCTCGAGCGCCTGGTAGGCGCGGGCGACGGCGCCCGGGTTCACCCGCAGCTCCGCGGCGAGCCGGCGCACGGGCGGGAGCGTGTCGTCCGCGCGGAGCGTGCCGAGCACCACCGCGCGGCGCACCTCGTCGGCGATCTGCGCCTCGATGGGGCGCGGGTCCGCGGTGTCTATGGCGAGTTGCAAGATCCCATCTCCCGGCGTTCGGTTTCCCTCCTCCACACTCAACCGCTCCGGCCCGGCCGCGTCAATGGTCTCGCGGGAGATAACCGTTTCGCCATACGAACGTTCCGCAGGTGAAGGTTTCTGTCTGGCGGGGCGGGGTGAGGGAAGGGTTGAGGCAGGCCGAATGAATTCAATCAATTCGCTGCCGCAACGATGGCTATCGCGACGATGCGAGTAAACTCGCGGCTACAACGGCACGAAGTCCGCCTCCGCGGACTGCCGGCCGCGGAGTGGCCGCAGCGCCGGGGCACGCGACGAACCCCTCCGCGGCCGGGGTGGCCAACCCGAGCCTCGGACGCTCACCGCGGCCAGCGCCGCACCGGCACAGCCGCGAGCGAAGCGAGCCACCGTCCCTCCCCCAGGTTGTTTTGGGGGAGGGACCGGCGCGCAGCGCCAGGGAGAGGCCCACCGGGACCGGCGCGCTCCGTCCCCGTCGAGACGCGCGTGGTCCCGCGCGACCGGGTGCGGCGCCTTGCTCCGGGCGTTAGATTGGCGCCGCATTCTTCGCATCGTTCCACGGAAACCCAAGCGACAACCGATGGCGCTCGATACCTCCAAGTTCATCTACGTGATGAAGGACCTCGTCAAGATCGTCCCGCCGCAGCGGGAGGTGTTGAAGGGGATCTGGCTCTCGTTCTATCCCGGCGCCAAGATAGGCGTGGTGGGTCCCAACGGCAGCGGCAAGAGCTCGCTGCTGCGCATCATGGCCGGCGTGGACACCGACTTCAACGGCGAGGCCTGGGCCGCCGAGGGCACCCGCGTGGCCTACCTGGCCCAGGAGCCCGAGCTCGATCCGCAGCTCGACGTGCGCGGCAACGTGGAAGAAGGAGTGAAGCCCATCCGCGACCTGCTGCGCCGCTTCGACGAGGTGAACGCGAAGTTCGGCGAGATCGAGACCGACGAGGAGATGAACGCCCTGCTCGACGAGCAGGCGAAGCTGCAGGACCAGATCGAGGCGCACGACGCCTGGGAGTTGGACCGCAAGGTCGACGTGGCCATGGACGCGCTCCGCCTCCCCCCGCCCGACGCGCGGGTGGAGACCCTCTCCGGCGGCGAGCGGCGGCGCGTGGCGCTCTGCAAGGTGCTGCTCGAGGAGCCCGACCTCCTGCTCCTCGACGAGCCCACCAACCACCTCGACGCCGAGAGCGTGGCCTGGCTGGAGCACCACCTGGCCGAGTTCAAGGGCACCATCGTGGCCATCACCCACGACCGCTACTTCCTGGACAACGTGGCCGAGTGGATCCTGGAGCTGGACCGCGGCGAGGGGATCCCCTGGAAGGGCAACTACACGAGCTGGCTGGAGCAGAAGCAGGAGAGGCTGCGCACCGAGGAGAAGCAGTCGTCCGCGCGCCAGCGCTCGCTGGACCGCGAGCTGGAGTGGGTGCGCATGGCGCCGCGCGCCCGCCAGGCCAAGCAGAAGGCCCGCATCACCGCCTACGAGGAGCTGCTGAACGCCGACCAGAAGGAGCGCGTCGGCGCGGCCGAGATCTACATCCCCGCCGGTCCGCGCCTCGGCGACGAGGTGGTGGTGGCGGAGAAGGTGGCCAAGGCCTACGGCGACAAGCTGCTCTTCGACGACCTCACCTTCCGCCTTCCGCGCGGCGGCATCGTCGGCGTGATCGGGCCCAACGGCGCGGGGAAGACCACGCTCTTCCGCATGATCGTGGGGCAGGAGACGCCGGACTCGGGCGCGTTGAAGGTGGGGTCGACGGTGCAGCTCGCCTACGTGGACCAGAGCCGCGACTCGCTGAACGCCGAGAACAGCGTCTGGCAGGAGCTCTCGCGCGGCGACGACTTCCTGGAGCTGGGGAAGCTCAAGGTGAGCAGCCGCGCCTACTGCGGATGGTTCAACTTCAAGGGCGCGGACCAGCAGAAGAAGGTGGGCGTGCTGAGCGGCGGGGAGCGGAACCGCGTGCACCTGGCCAAGGTGCTCAAGGAGGGCGGCAACCTGATCCTGCTGGACGAGCCGACGAACGACCTGGACGTCGACACGCTGCGCGCGCTGGAAGAGGCGCTGCTGGACTTCGCCGGCTGCGCGGTGGTGATCAGCCACGACCGCTGGTTCCTGGACCGCATCGCCACGCACATCCTGGCGTTCGAGGGGGAGAGCCGGGTGGTGTGGTTCGAGGGCAACTACCGCGAGTACGAGGTCGACCGCCACCGCCGCCTCGGCGCCGAGGCCGACATCCCGCACCGCATCCACTACCGCCCGCTGGTGCGGACGTAAAGCCGGAGATCGACACACGCATCGAGACGGGGCGGCCGGGAGCTCCCGGCCGCCCCGTCTGATGTTTGCTTGACCGGAGCGCGCCCCTGACCGCACCCTGCGGTTCATCTCCCGAGTGTCCCCGATTTCTCAACTCCGTCCCCCATCCTCCCCGGGAAGTCGCCATGAAACGTTGCCTCACCCTGCTCGCCGCGATCGCGGCCGTGACGCTCGGCGCGCGGCCGGCGTACGCGTGGGACGACTTCGGCCACCGCGTGGTGGCGCGGATCGCATGGGAGCGCATGACGCCACAGGCGCGTGCCCGGGCGATCGCCATTCTCCGCGCCGCGGCGCCCGAAACGCGCCTCGCGGGCTCGGCGAGCGGCACGCTGACGCCGGCGCAGCAGGTCGAGCTCTTCGTCACGGCCGCCACCTGGCCAGACGTGGTGCGGGACACCGCGTTCGCGAACGCGGTGCGCATGGAGAAGTACCATCACCCGTCGCGGCACTACGTGGACATGTTCTGGCGGCAGGACTCCGACTTCGGGCCCGTGCTGCCCGTGGACCGCCGGCCGGACGGCGACCTGCTCCGCGACGCGCCCCGCCTGCAGCGCCTGCTCGCCGAGGGCTCGCCCGCGCTGAAGGCGATCGGGCTGGCGTGGATCCTCCACCTGGTGGGTGACATCCACCAGCCGCTGCACGCCAGCGGGCGCATCTCGCCGCGCGATCCCTGGGGCGATGACGGCGGAAACACCTTCAAGCTCGAGGTCGTCAACCCCGGCGCACCGCCCAGGGAGCAGTTCAGGCGTTCACTGCATTCGGTCTGGGACGGGATCATCACCGACAGCCTGCACGCGCCCAGACCCGTCGCTCCGCTGTCGATGGTCACCAGTACCGCCAGCATGATCATGCAGCACCATCCCCCCAGCGAGTTCGCCGGTGAGATGGGCCAGCGGGAGTTCCGCCAGTGGGCCGAGGCGAGCGTCGCCATCGCCAAGCGCGATGTCTTCCGCGCGCCGCTGGTTCGCGACCAGGCCGCGCCGCCCGAGTACCGCACCGCTGCCTACCTCGCGGCGGAGCCGCGCATCGCGCTCGCCGGCTACCGCCTGGCCGATTTGCTCAACCAGGCGCTCGCGCATTGAACGGCCGTCCGCTGGCGAGATGGTAGAGACGCTGGGTGGTGTGGTTCGAGGCAAATACCGCGAGTACCAGGTCGACTCCCATCGGCCACCTCGGCGCCGAGGCCGATATCCCGCACGAGCTTGCGGTACGGCCAATTCTTCGTCCGGCCAAGATGGGTCGTCCGTATGTCTCAGGTCTTCGGCATAAGGCGAAGGGCGAACGGAAAGACGTCGTTGCAGTACCGAGGCTGTTCCCTCTCCGACATGGACGCGGGTTCACAGCGGTACAGCGACACCGGCGGGCTCAGAGCGCGGGCTTCCGCGTACAGGCGCTCTCGCGCGTCGAGCACGACTTTCTGCACCGCGTCGCTCGGCGCCAACGGGGACGCCGCTTCGTCACGCCGACGCCAGGACAGGCCCCCCTTTATTTTCAGCTCCTCACGGAGTTCCTGGACAAAGCTCCACTTCGACTGGGGGTCCGAACCCTCGCCCTTCGGGACGATGAAGAGCACGACGCCCCAATCCGTGAGGTGGCGGCCGACCAGTTCGGTCACGGTCCGCTTCATCGACCTCCGCGCCTCTCCCGTCAGGTAGTCGAACGTCGTGCTGAACACGATCAGGTCGAACTCCTGCCCGTTCTCCGGCACCCAGTCCTCCAGCGCGCAGGTATGCACCTCAACGTCGAGGTCCCGGTCCAGCCGCCGGGCGAAGCGGTCGAGGAGTGCCCGCGAAACCGCGGCCATCTCCGCGGATGGTTCGATGCACGTCACCGTGCAGGTACCGAATGGGTCGGTCTCGGCCTCGGCGTCGTGGTCCACCAGCCACCTCGTCAGCGCCATCTCAACCGCACCCGTACCCGATCCCACGTCCAGGACGCGCCACGGCTTGCTGGACCAGAAAGCCGCTCGGATCTCTGCGGTGAACGCCTGGAGAGCATCGTACGCGTTCGCAACGCGCCGCATGTGGTACCACAGCGCGTAGGCCTCTCCCATCCGAGGCACTGAGTATTCGACGTTCTGCTGGTCGCCGAGCTTGAACAGTTCCGCGCTCGCAGTCCTGAGGTCGAGGTAGAATTGACGCAGTTCTCCGCCAGCCCTGGCCGCATCACGCGCTTCGAACACGGTCTCTCGTACGGTCTCCTCCATCTCCCTCCAGGATTCCGGAATCGCCAGGGCCTTCCGGGCCGATCCATCGTCGTTGTGCTTGAGAAATGGCATGCGAGTGCGCGTGAGGGGATGTGCAGAGCGCCACTGGAGCCCTGCTGAGAAGGAGAGATCGGGTTCCGCGAGCGGTTACTCGGGCATGAAGCCTTCCTGCCCTTCGTGGAGATGCGGCAGGTGGCGCCGGAGCTCGGCGAAGGCGCGCCGGTAGGATGACTCGGTCCAGCCGAACTCCTGCAGGATGTCGGTGGCGATCTGGCGCGTGCTGGCCGCGAACGGGCCGCGCGAAGGCTTGAACGGCTGGGCCACGTAGACGTCGGCCTGCAGGTCCGCCAGCCGCCGAGCGAATGTGACCGGGTCTCGAAGAGGCAGCATCGGCGTCACGCACACACCGATGCGTACACCCGCGCCCTTCATCTCGCGCAACGCCTCGATGCGCCGCTCGTTCGATGGGCAAAGCGGTTCAAACCGCTTCCGCACCGCCTCGTCGTCCGTGGTGATGGTCATGTTCACCCGTACGTGCGCGAGCCTGGACAGCAGATCCGCGTCGCGAACTACCAGTGGGCTGCGGGTCTGGACGACGAGACGGGGCTGACGCTCGGGCTCGGCGAGCACCTCCAGCATTCCGCGGGTCAGTTCCAGCTCGCGCTCGATGGGCTGGTAGGGGTCGGTCACGGAGCTCATGTAGATCTTCTTGCCATACGTGCCCCGGGAGCGACGGATCTGTTCGACTGCATTCTGCTTCACGTCCACCCAGTAGCCCCAGCGCTCCCGACGCTCGGTGGAGCCGGCGAAGAACGCCGCGTAGCAGTAGGAGCAACCGAAGGTACACCCTCCGTACGGGTTCAGCGTGTAATCGAACGCAGACATGAACCCGGTGGCCGGCGTCAGGATCTGCTTCGTCGAGACGCTCCGGACCTCGGCTTGGCCGATCGAGGCGGGAATGACCGGCAAGGTCGCGGGCTCGAACAGAAGATCCAACTGGGGTTGCATTGAAATCTCCCGGCGAAAGTCTCGTGTGAAGATGAAATGTAAATAAGGGATTGTAACGGCACAATGAATGGACGTGCCGCACAGCGTTTCGCGGGCGCTGTGATCCCGGAAGGCTCGCCGGGGATTGCGTACACGGTAGACTGCGCTCACGATTCAGCCTCATGCCGTGCGCTGCGAGCCCACAGCGCTTTCACGTCACTTCACGTTGCTCATCCTCTCATTGACGATGACGAGAACGGGCGAAGCATTCGAGGACACGGTCCGGCTCACCGTCGTCGGCGACAAGCTCGCCGTCGGCCAGCCCGCTCCGGCCTTCGAGCTGGACTGCCTGTCACCGGGCGACGCGTTTCCGCACACCGTTTCGCTGGAGGACTCGGCGGGGGCGGTGCGGCTGCTGAACGTGATCAACTCGATCGACACGCCCGTCTGCCACGTGGAGACGCGGCGCTGGGACGAGCTGCGCACGCAGATCCCGGCGGACGTGCGCACCTACACCCTCAGCATGGACCTGCCGTTCGCGCTGAGCCGCTGGCAGGCCGCGGAGTCGGCGGGGCATGAGCTGCTGTCGTCGCACCGCAGCGAGCGGTTCGGCGAGGACTACGGCGTGCTGCTGGAGGAGTGGCGCCTCCTGCAGCGCGCGGTGTTCGTCATAGCGCCCGATGGCATCATCGCCCACGCCGAGTACGTCGCCGACCAGATGCAGGAGCCGGGCTACGACGCCGCGTTCGACGCCGTCCGCCGGGTGCTCCCGGCGGAGAGCTGATCACGTCCCGCTCCGGGCATCTGGACGCCAGGCGGCTCCCGCCGACTCAGCAGACCTCGGGATCCTGGGTGCAATTGTAGGCGTACGTGTAGCAGACCGGTGTGCAGTTCCCGTTGAGATCGTCGGGCGACATCAGGACGCAGTAGGCGTTGTGGGGATCGTACGTCTGCAGGCAGTTGATCGTGTACTCGTGCGCCTCCA